>JAGZXE010000069.1:0-17042 GCA_018378615.1 Parahaemophilus parainfluenzae | reverse complement strand
TTGGGTTTTACGATCACGACCTGATTTTGCCGAACCACCCGCAGAATCCCCCTCCACGAGGTAAAGTTCTGAAAGTGCTGGATCTTTTTCTTGGCAGTCTGCTAATTTACCCGGAAGGCCTGCAATATCTAATGCACCTTTACGACGGGTCATTTCGCGGGCTTTACGTGCTGCTTCACGCGCACGTGCGGCTGTAATAATTTGATTTACAATGATTTTTGCATCGGCTGGATTTTCTAATAGATATTCCTGCATACGCTCATTCATGGCAGATTCAACCGCACTTTTCACTTCAGAAGACACTAATTTGTCTTTTGTTTGTGAAGAGAATTTAGGATCAGGCACTTTCACCGAAATAATCGCGACCAAACCTTCACGTGCGTCGTCACCTGATGTGCTCACTTTCTCTTTTTTCAGTAACCCTTCGCTTTCCATATAGTTATTTAAGCTACGCGTTAATGCACCACGGAAACCGGCTAAGTGAGTACCACCATCACGTTGTGGAATGTTATTGGTAAAGCAATAAACGTTTTCGTTTACACCATCATTCCATTGCAATGCGACTTCCACACCAATTCCGTCTTTTTCCGCTGAAAAGTAGAACGGTTTTGGGTGAATTGGATTTTTGTTTTTATTTAAATACTCAACGAATGCTTGAATACCACCTTCATAATGGAAGTGATCTTCCGTGCCATCTCGTTTGTCGATTAAACGAATCGATACGCCAGAGTTTAAGAATGAAAGCTCACGTAGGCGTTTTGCTAAAATTTTGTAATCGAAAGTTGTAATTGCAAAGATTTCTGGACTTGGCCAGAAACGCACGGTTGTACCCGTCGTTTGAGTTTCACCGATAATAGTTAAAGGCCCTTGAGGCTCACCCAAGTGATAGAATTGCTCGTACACATGACCTTGGCGACGAATGGTTAATTGCAATTTATCAGAAAGTGCATTTACTACCGAAACACCCACTCCGTGCAAGCCACCTGATACTTTATAAGAGTTATCATCGAATTTACCGCCCGCATGAAGCACGGTCATAATAACTTCTGCCGCAGAAACCCCTTCCTCTGGGTGGATATCTACTGGAATACCACGGCCGTCATCTTGCACGGAAACATGTTTCTGACATAGTTTTTCTCTATTTTGTAATGAAAATTGTGCGGAATTATAGCAAAAAACTGACTATTTTGCGAAATAAAAGTGCGGTCAAAATTTTCGGTGTTAAAAAACCAATAAACAAATACATAGCATATAAACAAAAAGACGAGTTTTTATCTAAACTCGTCTTTTTTATTACATTAACACTTATTTCCAAATATGGTTATTTAACCCGAGTTCTTTCACCATATCTGTAAAGCCTTTGATACTCGAAATATAATCACGAATTGTATTGTCTTCTAACAATGACTTTTCAAAGGACGGTTCAAAACTATTCTTTCCTAAATTAAGTGCAATAATCACTTCTCGGTTACGAAGTACCATCGAAATAGGGCAATTAAATTTCTCTTTCAATCCACAAAAACGTTCCATTAACTTAGGCGATAAAGCATATCTGGCTAAGATTTGATCTTCAGTAAACACATCAAAGTAACGATTAAAAGACGGATTATCCATCAAGGCAATTTCACCTTCTTTTCTTAAACCTGCTTCTTTCTTATCACAAACATAAACCCAATGAGCCAGCTCTTTAGGGAAAGTGGCTTTAAATAAAATGCCTTGGAAATTCTGAGCACCTAATGCTTTAACGGATTTCTCTTTCAAAGACATGTTAAATGCTGAAAAATCACAGATTTCAACTTCAGTTTGATTAAACTCACCAAAGATTAAATCCTCACTACGGAATGTCGCGGGACCACTATCATAAACGGAGAGGAAATCACTAATATTCAGTCCTCTATCTGCGCTAAAGTGGAAACCAAATTCCTGGACAATCGTATTAATCACGCGCGTTTTAAATTCTGCGATAAAACGCTTATATTTAAAAAATAAATGACGAAAAGAATAAATGAGCACACCAAGGATTAAAGCTGTACTTAATAGATACCCATTCCCTATCGTTCCAATGAGGAAAAATAACCCAACGCATAGCATAATAATCCATTTATTGATGAGGGATTTTATGGCTAAACGTTCCTCATCTAACTTTTCTAATCCCAGAAAACGAATCCCTTCAATCTCTTTTGGTGTATTCATGGTTTTTCCACTTATTGTTTAAATAAATTACCCACATTAGGGACTTCAGCTTCATTTTGAGGAATATCGAAAAATGTTCCTTTCTGGAAATTAAACAAATTTGCAATTAAATTTGACGGGAACATTTCCACAGCATTGTTATACTCTTCAACTGCTGAATTATAAGTACGTCTTGCTGCAGAGATTTGCTCTTCCACATCACTAAGTGTGGTCTGAATTTGCAAAAGATTTTGATTGGCTTTGAGATCCGGATAATTTTCTAGACGAACCTGTAAATTACGCAATAAACCCGAAATCTCATTATTGAGTTGGAATTTCTCGCTTGTAGAATGGGCTGATTTAGCACTTTCACGTAACGTCACAATACGCTCAAGCAGGCTACGCTCATGCGACATATATTCCTTAGCGGTGGCGACAAGGTTTGGCAACAAATCATAACGACGTTTCAACTGAACATCCACACTGGCTTCAACACTACTCACCTGATTACGTTTTTTAATCAGTTTGTTATACATTGAAATAGTGAAAGCTAAACTGAGAAGGACAATACCCACAACTATATTCATCATTGTTTCTCCATAGAAAATTTTCCCTACTCAGTATAGGGAAAAGCACAATAAAATCTATTCACTTAGACAATATTTTGTTGATAAAAATCAATAAAACCAAGAATTTAGTTTTATCCATCTTCCCCATTCACATCAGCCAGAAGTGCGGTCAATATTCACGAAATTTTTCTGAGCCCAAATCCTTACTTTATTATTATGATTTAGTGTACAAAAAATGGACTCCAAGTGAATGTGGCGCAAATAAATAACAATCATTCTCAATAACTAAGTAAAAACAATCACTTACCCACTTATTTTGTAAGGAAAATAAGGGTATTTTTGATTACGATCAAATAAATTTCCCGCATCAAGGCATATCATAGTTAGATTAACCATACAAGTAACGTGCCAATTGGAGTGATTATATGCAACGAAGTGATGGATTATTTTCTGCTTTAGCAGAAGTTTCCCGTCGGGATTTTATGAAGTTATGTACCGCACTTGCGGCTGCAATTAAACAGTATTATGGAAAATATGTTTTAGTCGTAGATGGATCTATTCCGGTGAAAGACGGCGGCGTCTATTGTATGGTAGCAGGTAAACCGATTGTAGAACACATCCAAGAGGCCGCTAAAGGAGCAGCCGCGATTATTGCGATCGGCTCTTGTGCGGCATGGGGTGGCGTACCTTCTAGCGGTGGTAACCCAACTGGCGCAAGCAGCTTATCTGAAGTCTTACCAAAAGGCACGCCAGTGATCAATATTCCTGGCTGTCCACCAAATCCACACAACTTCCTTGCAACTGTCGCTTATATTCTTACTTATAAGAAACTACCTGCAATGGACAAATTAAATCGTCCATTATTCGCTTACGATCGCTTAATTCACGAAAACTGCTATCGTCGTCCGCACTTCGATGCTGGACGTTTCGCTAAAGAATACGGTGATTACGGTCACCGCAACGGTTGGTGTTTATATCATCTTGGTTGTAAAGGGCCAGAAACTTACGGCAACTGCTCTACCTTAGAATTCTGTGATGTCGGTGGTAATAACTGGCCGGTTGGTATCGGGCACCCTTGCTATGGTTGTAACGAAAAAGGTGTCGGCTTTACCAAAGGTATTTTCCAATTAGCGGGCGTAGAAAACCCTACACCACGCGTTGAAAAACCAGATGTTAATAACACCGAAGGTTCAGGTGCGACCATGACCGCCATTGGCTTATTGGGCGGTGCAGCTGCAATCCTAGCAGGCGTGAGTGTTGTGACCTTACGCGAATTAAGCGCTCAACATAAAGCCCGTTCTGAAGCTAAAGCTGCAGAGAAAGAACAAGATACAGGTAAATAACAATGGATAGACGAAAATTTCTAAAAGCGGGTATGCTTGGCGGAATCGCATCTACTTTGCCTGTATCAAATGTGCAGGCATCGGAAGCGGTTGAGCCTATTCCCGGCGCACTAGGAATGCTTTACGACTCTACCCTTTGTGTAGGTTGTCAAGCATGCGTGGCTGAATGTCAAAACGTGAACCACACACCCGTGAACCCAAAAGGTGATCAAACTTGGTCAAATAACGACAAACTCACGCCATTTACTCGTAACGTGATTCAAGTCTGGAGTGATGGCGACGGCACAAACAAAGATAAAACAGAAAATGGCTATGCTTACGTGAAAAAACAATGTATGCATTGCGTTGACCCTAACTGCGTTGCCGTTTGCCCTGTTCAAGCACTCACCAAAGATCCAAAAACGGGTATCGTGAAATATGATCCCGATATTTGTACTGGTTGCCGTTATTGTATGGTGGGTTGTCCTTTTGATGTACCAAAATATGACTACGACAATCCATTCGGTGAAATCAGCAAATGTGAACTCTGTAACCAAAAAGGCGTTGAACGCCTAGACAAAGGTGAATTACCTGGTTGCTGTCATGTTTGTCCGACTGGTGCCATTATTTTTGGTACACGTGAAGAATTATTGGCTGAAGCTAAACGTCGTTTAAGCTTATTACGTGGTACTGAATATGATTATCCACGTCAAAGCGTCAATAGTACAGATAAATACCGTGCTACCATACCGGCATATCAATATGCAGCACAAAAAGAAGCCATGCGTCAGGCACGCAAGGAAATCGAAGAAGCGGAGGATGAGCATCATGAGTAATCCACGTCCGGTAGGCGGTCGCCTTGTTTCTGCCGCAATTCTCTTTTTTGCACCACTTGCTGTGCTTTGCGTTTTATTAATTTTAAAACGTTTGGTTTTCGGTATTGGTTCTGTGACCGCTCTTAATGGCGGTTATCCTTGGGGTTTATGGATTGCCTTTGACTTACTTGTCGGTACAGGATTTGCCTGTGGCGGTTGGGCACTCGCTTGGACCGTGTATATTTTCAATAAAGGGAAATATCACGCTCTTGTTCGCCCAGCATTGCTTGCAAGTTTATTCGGCTATTCCCTTGGTGGTTTATCTATCACCATTGATATGGGGCGTTATTGGCATTTGCCGTATTTCTACATTCCAGGCCAGTTCAACACGAACTCTGTTCTATTTGAAACAGCATTTTGTATGACGGTGTATATCATCGTAGTGACCCTAGAATTTGCCCCTGTATGGCTTGGTTTCTTCGGCTTGAAAAAATGGTTTAATAAACTGAATAAAATCATGTTTTTCATTATTGCCTTGGGTGCCTTGTTACCAATGATGCACCAATCTTCAATGGGTTCCTTGATGATTGTAGCTGGTCACAAAGTCCATCCGGTATGGCAAAGCTATGAAGCACTACCAATTCTCTCCTTGCTGACTGCTTTCATTATGGGCTTCTCTATTGTGATTTTTGAGGGGTCTTTAGTTAAAGCGGGTCTTGCAGGAAAAACACCAGATGAACGTCATTTATTTACTCAATTAGCACGCGTTACCGCAGGATTAATTTTCTGTTTCTTAGCGGTGCGTTTTGGTGAGTTGATTTATCACGACAAACTACAAATGGTTATGGGTTTCGATAAATTAACTAAATTTGAAGCATGGATGTTCTGGATGGAAGTCTGGTTGATGGTATTACCATTACTGACCCTCTTCCTCGGGGAGAAAAAATCAGATTCCCGTTGGTTATTTATTTCGGCATTAAGCATGTTACTCGGTGCAGCATTATGGCGTATGAACTATTCGCTTATCATGTATAATCCGGGCAACGGCTATCAATATTTCCCATCTGCGGAAGAATTGCTTATTTCAATCGGTTTCGTTTCTATTGAAGTATGTGCCTATATTTTAATCATTCGTTTATTCCCTGTATTACCGGTATTTAAAGAAAAACATACCGAAGACTCAGAAAAAATTATTGCCGAAAAAGCGGCATTCAGCAAAAAAGTTAGCGGAGCAGAATAATGTCAGAAAAAAAACGTATCTCAATTGACCCAATTACCCGTATTGAGGGTCATTTACGTATTGATTGCGAAATTGAAAACGGCGTCGTCACCAATGCCTGGTCATCTGGTACCATGTGGCGCGGTATGGAAAATATCGTAAAAGGTGCAGACCCTCGTGATGCATGGATGATTATGCAACGTATCTGTGGCGTATGTACCACAGTACACGCGATTATCAGCGTACGTGCCGTAGAAGATGCTATCGGTGCTAAGGTACCAGTCAATGCACAATACATTCGTAACATGATTCTTGCTGCGCACAGCATTCACGACCATATCGTGCATTTCTATCAACTCTCCGCGATGGACTGGGTAGATATCACCGCTGCGCTACAAGCTGATCCTGAAAAAGCAGCAGATATGCTAAAAGGCGTTTCTACATGGTCATTAAACAGTGCTAACGAATTCCGCAACGTACAGAAAAAAATTCAAGCATTAGTGGACAGCGGACAACTTGGTATTTTCGCTAACGGTTACTTCGGTCATGCTGCAATGAAACTTCCACCAGAAGTCAACCTCATTGCCGTCGCGCACTATTTGCAAGCCCTTGAATGTCAACGTGATGCTAACCGTGTAGTCGCATTACTCGGTAGTAAAACACCACACATTCAAAACTTGGCGATTGGTGGTGTAGCAAACCCAATTAACTTAGATTCCCAAGCGGTACTAAACCAAGAACGTCTCATGTTCGTGAAAGCTTGTATCGATCGCTTAACTGACTTCATCAACCAAGTGTATAAAGTAGATGCAGCAGTATTTGCGGCTTACTATCCTGAATGGTTAAGCTTAGGCAAAACATCGGGTAACTACTTATCTGTACCAGAATACCCAATTGATGCAGATAATTCTAAATTCATGTTGAAAGGTGGTTACGTTGAAAATGGTGATTTATCCACTTTCCGTCCTATCGACCAACAAAAAGATGAGTTCGTTGTAAAAGGAATTAAAGAGAGCGGTAAACACGCTTGGTACGAAGATGATGAACCATTAGAACCTTGGGCTGGTTTAACTCGTCCGAAATATACACCGATCAATTACATTCTACCCTTGGACGTATTATCGGTCGTACCGTGCATTGCTGTGCGATCAACGACATTTTAAGCGCTCAATGGCAAATGCTCATTGATAATATCGCTAAAGGTGATATGACGGCGTATATCAAAACAGATATCCCTGCAAGCGGTGAGTTCCGTGGTGTTGGCTTTGGTGAAGTACCACGTGGTATGCTTTCTCACTGGGTTGTCATCAAAGATGGCCGCATTGAAAACTACCAAGCCGTTGTACCATCTACATGGAATGCAGGTCCACGTAACGAACAAGACCAAATGGGTCCTTATGAGCTTTCCATTATTGGTACACCGGTGGCAGATCCAACTAAACCATTGGAAGTGGTCAGAACTATTCACTCTTTCGACCCTTGTATGTCTTGTGCCGTGCATGTCGTTAATACCGAAAATGGTGAAGTGACTGAAGTGAAGGTGTTGTAATGAAGCCGTTAATTCTTGGCGTCGGCAATATTTTGTTAAGCGATGAAGGTGTCGGTGTACGCGTTGTGCAGGAGCTTGAAAAACGCCCTGAAATTCAACCGCACTTTGACGTCATCGATGGTGGTACTTGTGGCATGGAATTACTGGATGCGATGGCAAATCGCGAGCATTTGATTATTGTCGATGCCGTGCTTGCTAACAAACAGCCAGGCGAGATTATTGTGTTACATGATGAGCAGGTGCCCACCTTTTTCTCTCGCAAAATTTCGCCACATCAACTCGGCATTTGTGATGTACTTTCGGCAATGAAATTAACGGATGAATTCCCAAAACACCTTTGCCTCATCGGCATCCAACCAGAATCGCTAGAATCTGGAATTGGCTTGACAGAAACAATACAAAACGTATTACCAAAGGTTTTTGAAACGTTAAATCAAGTGATTGCTGAATATGGTTTGAATCTAGACTCCCCTCTTTAGAAAAGAGGGGCTGGGGGGAGATTTGACTTAATTAATAGAGACAAGAGTTAAATATCCCCTAACCCCTCTTTACGAAAGAGGGGAACTTTCTTTAAGATTTCACCTGCTATGCTTTAATCTTATTAATATTGAAAAATAAACCATGTATCGACACGAAAAAATACCACAAAATTCGACCCCACTTTTAACCTCTGTCACTGGCTTTGAAGAAAACCCAACAGATATTTTCCTTACCGAAATGCAAAACATTGTGCCTGAAATGCAAGATCTCCCTTTCTTTCATAAAGGCATCGAGTGTTTCTGCCCTAAATTTGTTTTATTCGAAGACCAATGGATTGGTACAATATTAACCCCATGGATGATGAGTGTGGTGATTCTGCCTGGCCCTCAACAACAATGGAAACCGCGTGAATTAGGCGATAAACTCACTGTTCAGCTACCTTACAAAGCATTAACTTTCACCGTCAGTAGCGTTGAAAATGTACCGCAATATTTAAGTTGTTCCTTACATTCACCACTCGACCCGAATCTAACTAACGAACAAGCGGTTCAACTTACACAAGATTGTTTGCGTATGGTTTTATCCATCCCAACCGCACAACCGACATTTAATTCTGACCGCCGTAATCTATTTAAGGCGATGATGAAATAAATGTACGCTACAAACCGTTGTTAATAAAAATGGGCAAAGTAAGATAACCTACTTTGCCCATTTTACGTTCTATCCCACATAAAGTGCGGTCAGTTTTTGCTTAATTTATCAAATTAATACAGCACACGTGCTTTGATTGTGCCTTCAATCTCACGAAGTTTAGCTAATAATGGAGACGCATCATCTGTTTCGATATCAATGACGACATAACCAATGTTTGGATCGGTTTGTAAAAATTGCGCTGCAATATTGAGATTAGCTTCAACAAAAATTTGGTTTAATTTGTTTAATACACCCGGACGGTTTTCGTGAATATGAAGCAAACGTTTTGTGCCAACGTGTTCTGGCAAGGATACTTCAGGGAAATTAACAGAAGAAAGGGTTGAACCGTTATCTGAATATTTCACAAATTTACCCGCTACTTCAAAGCCAATGTTTTCTTGGGCTTCAGCGGTGGAACCACCGATATGCGGGGTTAAAATCACATTATCAAATTTACGTAATGGAGAAACAAATTCTTCATTGATTGAAGCAGGTTCAACAGGGAATACGTCAACCGCTGCACCACGAACTTTACCTTGCTCAAGCGCAGCTGCTAAAGCATCAATATCCACTACCGTACCACGTGCTGCATTGATTAAAATAGAATCTTGTTTTAATTGTGCAATACGTTCAGCACTCATTAAATTACGAGTTGAAGGTAAATCTGGTACATGAAGCGAAATCACATCACAAGAGCCCAATAACTCTTCAAGTGTATGTAATTGTTTTGCATTACCCAATGGTAATTTATTTTCAATATCGTAGAAATATACTTCCATCCCTAGAGATTCCGCAATAATACTTAATTGCGAACCGATATGGCCGTAACCCACGATACCTAATTTTTTGCCGCGCACTTCATGAGAACCCACTGCCGATTTATTCCATAAACCACGATGCACATCTGCATTCGCTTGAGGAATATTGCGCATTAAGAGCAAAATCTCACCCAACACTAGTTCAGCCACAGAACGAGTATTAGAGAACGGTGCATTAAATACTGGAATCCCACGCATTTTTGCTGCATTAAGATCCACTTGGTTGGTACCGATACAGAAACAGCCAATAGCAATAAGCTTCGGTGCAGTTTGCTTCCTTATTTTTATTAATCAATAATTTTTGCGCCGTCTGGTGTACCAACAATCACAATATCCGCCCCACGTAAGGCAAAAATACCATTTGTTACCACACCGGCTATGTTATTCAATTCTTTTTCCATTTCCACTGGATTTAAAATGGCGAAGTTATGTACATCTAAAATCACGTTACCGTTATCCGTTACCACACCTTCACGATATTCTGGCGCGCCACCAAGGGAAACTAATTTACGGCCAACTTGTGAGCGAGCCATTGGAATGACTTCTACTGGTAATGGGAAAGTCGTACCTAAAACATCCACTTGTTTACTGGTATCTACAATACAAATAAATTTTTTTGCTAAAGCGGCGACAATTTTTTCACGAGTCAGTGCCGCACCGCCACCTTTGATCATCATTTTTTGTGGATTGATTTCATCTGCGCCATCCACATAAATATCTAAACTGGATACATCGTTAGCACTAAACACTTCAATGCCCTGTTTACGTAATAATTCTTCCGAAGCTTTAGATGCCGCTACCGCACCTTGAATTTGATCTTTTAATTCGCCTAAAGCCTCAATAAAACAATTCACTGTTGAACCACTTCCTACACCAACAATAGTATCGGGTTTAACGTATTTTAACGCTGCACGCGCAGCTAATTTTTTCATTTCTAACTGATCCATTTCTCTGTCCCTTTTAAATTTTGAATAATAACGTAAACGTTTGCTTTACTTTAATACGACCCTATTAAATAAACAAGTGTAAAAATTTATTCGTGATGATGAAAAAATTTTATTCATCTAAAAAAAGCGCTAACAGCTCATTCAAAAACAATTTGCCGTGTTCGGTGATCTGCCAAAAATCCAGTGTTTCCACGATATAATTTTGTTGAATGGCAAAATCAATTTGATTTTTGACCGCACTTTGCGAAAGCCCTGTGTAATATTCAAACTCTTGTTTTGGCACGGCTTCCAATAAACGAAAACGATTCATAAAGAACTCAAAAGCGCGGTCATTTTTTTCCACGTTTTTTTCTTCATAAAGATATTCACCACGCAAATAGCCTTTTGGATGCTTTGTTTTAGAAAAACGTAAAATTTTTCTATCTGAGAAAGTGAGTTTCCCATGTGCACCACAGCCTATCGCCAAATAATCCCCGAATCGCCAATAATTCAAATTATGCTGACACTGAAAGCCCGGTTTCGCATAAGCGGATGTTTCATATTGCTGATAACCGGCTTCGATTAAAAGTTGGTGACCTTGCTCAAAAATATCCCAAAGCTCATCATCATCCGGCAACATAGGCGGACGATAAGCAAACATGGTATTAGGTTCAATGGTGAGTTGATACCAAGAAAGGTGTGGTGGAGCAAGCTCAATGGCTTGTCGCAAATCATCTAAAGCCTCCTCAAGCGTTTGGTTTGGCAAGCCGTGCATTAAATCTAGATTGAAACTTTTTAACCCAGAAACTTTCGCCAAACTGACCGCACTTTTAGCTTCCGCTGCATTATGAATACGTCCTAAACGTTGTAATTTGTCATCATTAAAACTTTGGATGCCCATGGAAATACGAGTTACACCAGCATTCACATAACCTTTAAAACGCTCTGCTTCCACAGTGCCGGGGTTGGCCTCCATGGTAATTTCAATATTCTCTGAAAAAGGAATGCGACGTTGAATTTCTACCAATAACAACTTGATACTTTCCACTGAAAATAAACTCGGCGTGCCACCACCAATAAAAATTGAATGAAGTGGACGATTTTGAATACTAGCCTGATATTTCTCTAAATCTGCCTCAAAATCGGCGATCAGATGTTGTACATATTCTTGTTCAGGAATTGTGCCTTTCTGTGCATGCGAATTGAAATCACAATAAGGGCATTTCTGCACACACCAAGGAATGTGAACATAAAGGGAAAGGGGAGGAAATTTTTGCATAATTAAAAGTCAAAAGGGCTTGTTTTCACAAGCCCTAAAAATGAGTCATTAATTGACCGCTCTTGCTGTTTTAGTCGCAGCTTTACGGCGAGGTGCTTTCGCTTTCGTTTCCACTTTCACGAATTCAATGCCTTCCGGTGGATTCTCTAACGCTAAGCCTAACACTTCATCAATGGTTTCTACCGCATGAATCGCAAGATTTTCTTTCACGTTATCTGGAATTTCTTCCAAATCTTTCACGTTATCTTTTGGAATCAATACAGTTTTAATACCACCACGATGTGCCGCAAGTAATTTTTCTTTTAATCCGCCGATTGGTAATATTTTACCGCGTAGGCTGATTTCACCTGTCATTGCGACATCGGCACGCACGGGGTTACCCGTTAAGCAAGAAACTAATGCGGTACACATTGCGATACCTGCACTTGGACCATCTTTTGGTGTGGCACCATCTGGCACGTGAATATGAATATCACGTTTTTCATGGAATTCAGAATTGATACCCAATTTTTCAGCACGTGCACGGACTACAGTCATCGCTGCTTGGATAGATTCTTTCATCACATCGCCCAATGAACCGGTGAAGGTTAATTTGCCTTTACCCACTACTGAAGCGGTTTCAATGGTCAGTAAGTCACCGCCTACTTCTGTCCACGCAAGGCCTGTTACTTCGCCTACACGGTTTTGCGTATCCGCTTTACCGAATTCAAAACGTTTCACACCAAGATAGTCATGTAAGTTGTCTGAATTAACGGTAATGGATTTCACTTTTGGATTGACTAATAAATTCTTCACCGCTTTACGACAGATTTTAGAGATTTCACGCTCTAATCCACGCACACCAGCTTCACGGGTGTAATAACGGATAATATCTAAAATGGCGTTTTCTTCGATGGTTAATTCGCCTTTTTTCAATCCATTACGTTCAATTTGTTTTTGCAACAAATGACGCATCGCGATATTCAGTTTTTCATCTTCGGTATAACCAGAAAGACGAATGACTTCCATACGGTCTAGCAATGGACCCGGAATATTCATGGAGTTTGAGGTTGCCACAAACATCACATCAGACAAATCGTAGTCCACTTCAAGATAGTGATCATTGAAGGTGGTATTTTGTTCTGGATCAAGCACCTCTAACAAGGCTGACGCAGGATCACCACGCATATCCGAAGACATTTTATCGATCTCATCAAGCAAGAAGAGTGGGTTTTTCACGCCAACTTTTGCCATTTTTTGAATCAATTTACCCGGCAATGCACCAATATAAGTTTTACGGTGACCACGGATTTCTGCTTCATCACGTACTCCACCTAATGCCATACGCACATATTTACGACCTGTTGCATTGGCAATAGATTGACCTAGTGAGGTTTTACCTACCCCTGGTGGCCCGACTAAGCAAAGGATTGGGCCTTTGATTTTGTTTAAGCGAGCTTGTACCGCAAGGTATTCTAAAATGCGTTCTTTTACACGTTCTAAACCATAGTGATCCGCATCTAAGACTTGTTGTGCTTTTGCGATATCTTTCTTCACTTTAGTACGTTTATGCCATGGTACTTGAAGCATCCACTCAACATAGCTACGCACCACCGTTGCTTCAGCTGACATCGCCGACATCATTTTGAGTTTTTGTAACTCACTCTCCACCTTTTCGCGCACATCTGCCGGCATACCTGCCGCTTCAACCTTTTGACGAAGTTGCTCAACTTCATCAATGGTATCTTCGCTTTCGCCTTCGTCCATTTCTTTGCGAATCGCTTTGATTTGTTCGCTAAGATAATAGTTACGCTGGCTTTTCTCCATTTGTTTTTTCACACGGCCACGGATGCGTTTTTCAACTTGAAGAATATCCGCTTCAGACTCCATCATGCCGAGCAAGTATTCTAAACGCTCTTGCACATCTGCCAGTTCTAGCACACTTTGTTTATGACGAACAGTTACTGGAATATGCGCAGCCATGGTATCCGCTAAACGATCGGCATCATCAATGCGTTGAAGTGCACCTAAAACGTCTGCAGGAATTTTTTTATTGAGTTGAAGATAGCTTTCAAATTCATTTAAAACAGCCGCCTTCACCACATCTAATTCTTTTTCATCACCAAATGTGGTTTCAATTGGTGTGACTTCCGCAGAAAAATGGTCTTCACCATCATTTAATTGATTGATTTTCGCGCGCTGTTGCCCTTCCACCAACACTTTTACTGTGCCGTCTGGCAATTTTAATAGTTGAATAATATTCGCAATCGTCCCGACATCGAATACATCATCAACGGTAGGTTCTTCTAAATCTGCTTGCTTTTGTGACACCAATAATAATTGTTTGCCCTCATTCATGGCTTCATCAAGGGCGCTAATCGATTTTGCACGCCCAACAAAAAGTGGCATCACCATATAAGGGAAAACGACAATATCCCGTAATGGCAATACAGGAAGTGTACGTTGTTGAGTTCTTTTGGCGTTCATAATTATCTCTCTTACATCAATTCTATAATTTCATTGAATATGGGGATGAGTTGCATAAATTCAAGGTAGGATTTGGCATATTAAGGAGAAATCGAAAAATAGGCAAGTAAAGAACCACCTTTATTGATGGTTAATTGGAAAAACCATGGAATACAGGTACAATAAGTGCGGTCAAAAATCAGCATGATTTTACCCAATAAAAAACGTTTGAAAAAATAACCGCACTTTATCCACTATGACAGCAAAACAAACTATTACTTTCGCGACCTTTCAAGAATTACTACCCGATTCTTGTAATCATCCATTAAAAAAACAATTAAGGGATAAAGCCCGTTATTACGGACGCAAATTTTTATTTAAAAAACAATGTGATGCATTGGTTGATTTCTTGAATACTCATCAAACCTGGATTCCGCTTTTTCAACAAAATCCATATCGTTTTAATGCATTGCTTGCGACCTATTGTGACAAACGTTTTTCTGCAACCGATCGACTCAATGCCATTACCAATAATCTGCTAATGCTTGAAGAAAAAATGGGCGTAGAATTTTGTAAAAAACTACTCCAAGAAAAATCCCTTTTATTAGCACAATTAACGGATCAACTTGGTATTTATTTCAACATCAACCAGATTGACCCTTTTGAAGGTTATTTTTCCATTAACTTAAAAGACAATGATGGGCGTAGCATTTATGATGCTTCTTTTACCTTCTTAAAACCAAATAAGCTACTTATTGCCTCTATTCAAGGCCCTTCTTATGAAGAGGCGCAAGAAGCCGTAAAACAAGCCACAAAAGAATTACATGGTGTTCGTCCAATGTTTATGTTGATGAATGTTTTCCGCTTGTTAGCTGAAAAATGGCAATGTGAATTAATCGGTATCCCTCACACTTCACAAGGTAAATACCGTTTATCTGCGCGCAGTAAAATCCTATTCAACTACGATGAATTTTGGCAAGAAAACCAAGGGCAATTAAATGGTCAATATTGGCAATTACCGCTTGAAAGTACCCGCAAACCGCTGGAAGAAATCGCTAGCAAAAAACGTTCCATGTACCGAAAACGTTATGAAATGTTGGATGATTTGAGTGAAAAAATTACTCAATTTTCCTAAATAAAAGAAGCCACACAAGATTGTGTGGCTTTTTTATAGTCTGATGCTATTTAACAAACTCATCAAACTCTAACTCATAATCATCACCATCTCTGGTGTATTTGATATAACGTGGAAATTGTTCACCTGAAAATTTCTTCACCATAATGTCCTTATTACCCGTTTTAAATGAATAGGTAATTTCCGTAACAGTTTGCTTGTTATATTGGATTTGTTTTTCCACTTTCTTCACATTTACATTTTCCATTGGGTAAAGTTTTTTACCGTTTGTAATTTGGAAACTGGTTGGCAATTTATCGTAATAGCTCAACTGAAATGCCATGGTGAATAAGTCAAAAGTCGGTAATGTTAGCGGTTCAGTTTCTAACCCATTTTTCACTTTACCGTATTCAATGGTTGTTGGTGAAATTTTAGAAATGGCATAAGGCTTACCATTACGCACATCTTGATAATTCACCATTTTAAATTGACTCGCAGTTTGTGAACCACGAGAAGTAAACACAATGTTGTATAACGGGATATTAATTTTTGCATTGACTGAATACTGTGAACCATCAGCCTTAAAATGCACGTACGCAGGCATGACATAATTAGAACTGTATTTAATATTATAATCCACCGCAGACCATGCTGTTGGCACATAAGCAATTAATGCAGCAAAAAGGATTTTAAATAACTTCATTGGTTTTCCTTATATAAAAATAGGTTGCCCTTTAGAGTATCACAGTGAGAAGAAGTTCCCCATTAAAAAACCATCTTATCCATAGACAAGATGGTTTTCATTTATGTTAGCTTAATGGGGGATTATAAAACTGCACCTGCCATTAAGAAACCGAATAAAACAGATAAAGCAATTGCAATCACACCCGGCACTAAGAATGGGTGGTTAAATACGTATTTACCGATACGAGTTGAACCGGTGTCATCCATTTCTACTGCCGCAATTAAGGTTGGGTAAGTAGGAAGAATGAATAATGCTGATACTGCGGCAAATGCTGCAATCGCGGCTTCCGGTGAAACGCCTAATAAAATTGCAGTTGGATATAATGCTTTTGCAGTTGCAGCTTGTGAGTAAAGTAAGGTACTTGCGAAGAACAAGATTACCGCTAAACTCCAAGGGTATTGTTGTAAGAACTCAGCTGATACCGCTTTAATTTGATCGATATGGCCTTCAACGAAAGTATTACCTAACCATGCTACACCAAGCACACAAATTACCGCTGACATACCGGATTTAAAAGTTGCCGCATTAGTAATTTTTGCAGTATCCACTTTACATGCCATAGTGATAATGGCTGCAGTCGCAAGCATGAAAGAGATAATGGCGTTATCACGAGAAAGAATTGGGTTTTGAATTAAACCAACTGTTTTACTGATTGCAGTGGCATAAAGCATGACCACTAAAATTGCGATAAGGAAAATTGCAACAGAGCGTTTTGCATAAGGTTTGATCTCAATTTGCATTTCACCACGCATAGTAATTAAACCTTTCGAGAGACGATCTTGGTAAATTTCATCATTTTTCAAATCTTTACCAAGGAAGTTACAAATCACCGCAGTAATCATACATGCTGCGTAAGTAGTTGGGATCCAAATACCTAATAATTGTAAGTAACTTAA
>JAGZXE010000068.1:0-18641 GCA_018378615.1 Parahaemophilus parainfluenzae | reverse complement strand
AAAATAGCCGTTTGGATCATCGTGCCTTCATCCACTTTGAAGGACTTCAAATAATAACGATCCGGCAAGGCATAGGCGATTTCAATATTAATTTGGTTCATGTCTTATTCTGTCTTGATGAGTTTTCCGTTATTATAGCGGAAAAGTGCGGTCAATATTAACGATAAAATCAGGAGTTCATCATGAATTGGGTATTTTTTGCCATTGGTTCAGCCTTTTTCGCTGGGCTTACCGCTATTTTAGGAAAATTAGGGGTTGAAGGCATTAACAGCAATCTCGCGACCTTTATCCGCACAATTGTGGTGTTACTCGTTACAGCGGGCATCATTAGTGCCCGCAATGAATGGCAACTGCCACAACATATCGCAGCAAAACCACTCACCTTTTTAATTCTTTCCGGTGTTGCTACGGGTCTATCTTGGCTTTGTTATTATCGTGCGTTGCAAATGGCGCCCGCCTCTTGGGTTGCCCCTATTGATAAACTCAGTGTCGTGATTGCCATTATTTTAGGTGTGGTGTTGTTAGGCGAACCCTTAAGTATGAAATTAGTCATGGGAAGTCTATTAATTCTCTCGGGCGTTTTAGTCTTAGCCTTATAGATTGAGAAATTAGCCCTTTTTCGCTACAATACGCCACTATTTTTATTCAAGCAGAAAACTATGTCTGAAATTAAACTCATCGTGGGGCTGGGAAACCCTGGCGATAAATATGCGGAAACCCGCCACAATGCAGGTGAATGGTTGATTGAGCGTTTGGCTCGTCGCTTTAATGTTTCGCTTAATGCAGAAAATAAATTCTTCGGTTATGTAGGAAAAACACTGATTAACGGCAAAGAAGTCCGTTTTTTAGTGCCAACGACGTTTATGAATTTAAGTGGAAAAGCGGTAGGTGCACTTGCTAATTTTTATCGCATCAAACCAGAAGAAATTTTAGTGCTACACGATGAATTAGATTTACCGCCGGGCACCGTAAAATTAAAACAAGGTGGCGGACATGGCGGACATAATGGTTTAAAAGATATCGTAGCTCAGCTTGGTAACAGCAACAATTTCTATCGTTTACGCATTGGCATTGGCCATCCTGGACACCGTGATTTAGTTTCAGGTTTTGTGCTTAACAAACCCGCACCAGCAGAAAGAGAAGCGCTCGATAAAGCTTTAGACGAAGCCACCGATTGCATTGAATTGCTTTTCAAAGAAGGCATGGTGAAAGCCACCAATCGCTTAAACAGTTTTAAAATTTAACTCAAAAGTGCGGTGAAAAAACACCATAAATTTTAACCGCACTTACGCTCACAATAAGGAAAACATCATGGGATTTAAATGTGGTATCGTTGGTTTGCCAAACGTCGGTAAATCGACTCTTTTTAATGCATTAACCAAAGCCGGTATCGAAGCGGCAAACTATCCGTTCTGTACAATCGAACCAAATACTGGCGTGGTACCAATGCCGGATCCGCGTTTAGATGCGTTAGCGGAAATTGTTAAACCTGAACGTGTATTACCCACCACCATGGAGTTTGTGGATATTGCGGGTTTGGTTGCGGGCGCAAGTAAAGGTGAAGGCTTAGGGAATAAATTCTTAGCTAACATCCGTGAAACGGATGCAATTGGTCATGTTGTTCGTTGTTTTGAAAATGATGACATCGTGCACGTTGCAGGTAAGATCGATCCATTAAGTGATATCGAAACCATCAATACCGAATTAGCCCTTGCTGACTTGGACAGCTGCGAACGTGCAATCCAACGTTTACAGAAACGTGCTAAAGGTGGCGATAAAGACGCAAAATTTGAGCTATCTGTGATGGAAAAAATCCTTCCTGTACTTTCTGAAGCAGGCATGATTCGTTCTGTTGAATTAGATAAAGATGAATTATTGGCGATTAAAAGCTATAACTTCCTTACATTAAAACCAACCATGTACATTGCGAACGTGAATGAAGACGGTTTTGAAAACAACCCATATTTAGACAAAGTACGTGAGTTTGCAGAAAAAGAAGGCTCTGTTGTAGTGCCTGTATGTGCGGCGATCGAAGCAGAAATTGCTGAGCTTGATGACGATGAAAAAATCGAATTCTTACAAGATCTTGGTATTGAAGAACCAGGCTTAAATCGTGTAATTCGTGCAGGTTATGCATTATTAAATCTTCAAACCTACTTCACTGCGGGGGTGAAAGAAGTGCGCGCATGGACGGTTTCTGTTGGTGCAACAGCGCCTAAAGCAGCGGCCGTAATCCACACAGACTTTGAAAAAGGCTTCATCCGTGCTCAACTCATCGAATTGTTAAAATTAGAAAAAATTGATGATCTTATCTTTCGCGGAGCCTGTGAAGACTTAGGTTTTCGTCAAGTGTTTGGCGGTCAAGTCGTGGCACAATCGCTTTCTGCCGCGATGCAAGTTGCCCCGCCTGAGCGCGTACTCCATTCTTGCCATGCTTACTTTTTAGCACCAGGCGACAGCCAATACCCGATTATTTACGATGTGGAAACCTTACGTGAAGGTCGCAACTTCTCTGCATTACGCGTAAAAGCCATTCAACATAAAAATGTGATTTGCCACGTCACTGCGTCATTTCAAGTCCCTGAAGAAGGCTTCGACCATCAATCAGCCATGCCGCAAGTGCTAGGCCCTGAACAATGTATTGATGAGCACGAAATGATGTTAAAAGTGGCGCAAACTTTGCCTGAAAGCCTGAGTGAAAAATTTGCCCAAGAACGACCATTTCAGATTCATAGCCGATATTTGAACAATCCATTTGATGGCCGTGAACTGCCACCTGAACAATATGCTTGGTTTAAAACCAATGGCGAAGCGCCATTAGATTTGCAGACACAACAATGTCTCTTAGCGTATTTTTCTGATTTCCACTGTATTTTGACCGCACTTCACCCACATGGGAAAGGCTTTTTACAGAAAGGAATGAAAGTGGCTACAATCGACCACAGCATTTGGTTCCACCGCCCCTTCAATTTAAATAATTGGCACTTACATGCCATTGAAAGTAACAATGCTTTTGCCGGACGTGGTTTAGCGAGAGGACAAATTTTTGCTGCAGATGGCACATTAATTGCCACCACACAGCAGGAAGGGTTAATTCGTTATCAAGAATAACCGCACTTTAAAACAAGGTGCAGACTAGCCTTCGTAACCAATATCTTCGAAAGTTGGGTTTTCTGCGCCTTGTTTCGCTAATTCATCACAAATTTCATTTTCACGGTGGCCAGAATGCCCTTTCACCCACTGCCAATTAATGTTATGGGTTTGAATCGCCTGATCTAACGCAATCCATAAATCTTGGTTTTTTACCGCTTTGCCCGTACTCGCTTTCCAATTGTTTTTCTTCCAATTGTAAATCCATTGTGTGATGCCATTTTTCATATATTGACTATCGCTATAAAGCGTTACATGGCAAGGCTCTTTCAAGCTATTTAAGGCCTCAATCACAGCTCGTAATTCCATGCGATTATTGGTGGTTTTGAAATACCCTTTTGAAATATGTTTTTCATGCTGTTTATAGCGAAGGACAATTCCTATGCCACCAGCTCCCGGGTTACCTAGGCAAGATCCATCCGTAAAAATTTCAATCTGTTTTTGCATAACTAATTCGAGCTTGTGTAAAATAGGCAGTATTTTAAAGGAAACAAATAGGTAGAACAATGATAAATCCGGATCGCCAGATTGTACTGGATACTGAAACCACCGGTATGAACCAAATTGGTGCGCATTACGAAGGACATTGCATTATTGAAATTGGTGCCGTGGAAATGATCAACCGTAAATATACGGGCAATAATTTTCACATTTATATTAAGCCGGATCGTTTGGTTGATCCCGATGCCATTAAAGTTCACGGTATTACAGATGAAATGCTAGCGGATAAACCGGATTTCAAAACGATTGCACAAGACTTTATTGAATACATTCGTGGTGCGGAACTACTTATTCACAACGCACCCTTCGACGTGGGCTTTATGGACTATGAATTCCGTAAACTTGGGTTAGATATCAAAACGACCGACATTTGCCTCGTCACCGATACGTTGCAAATGGCACGCCAAATGTATCCTGGAAAGCGTAATAGCTTAGATGCGTTGTGTGATCGTTTAGGCATTGATAACAGCAAACGCACACTCCACGGCGCGTTACTGGATGCGGAGATTTTAGCCGACGTTTATTTATCCATGACGGGCGGGCAAACTAGCCTATTTGATGAAGATCATGTGGATAGTCCAATTATCCAAGCTGGTACCAATATGCAAGATCTTCAAAGTGCGGTCAATTTTTCGCAAAATTTAAAAGTGTTACAACCCACTGATGACGAACTCCAAGCTCATTTAGATTTCCTTAAATTGGTCAATAAAAAGAGTGATGGCAAATGTTTTTGGTCGATTCGTACGGGCGATGAAACCTCACATTAATCGGTTATCTATTAATCAGATAAACATAAAAAAGAAAAAAAAGATTGACGGTTCTTAATATACTCACGGAGTGGTAGTTCAGCTGGTTAGAATACCTGCCTGTCACGCAGGGGGTCGCGGGTTCGAGTCCCGTCCATTCCGCCAATTAAGCCGAGATAATGAAGCACCAGAAGGTGCTTTTTTTTATGCCCGAATTTTACCTGCCAGCCAACATTCGCTATAATTAACCCAATTTACACTTTACAGAGATATTTTTATGACAACTCCTGTCGTTGCCTTAGTGGGTCGCCCAAACGTAGGCAAATCCACCCTATTCAATCGTTTAACTCGTACTCGCGATGCGCTTGTCGCTGACTTCCCTGGTTTAACCCGAGATCGTAAATACGGTCATGCCAATATTTCTGGCTATGATTTCATTGTGATCGATACCGGCGGTATTGATGGCACAGAAGAAGGCGTTGAAGAAAAAATGGCAGAACAATCCTTATTAGCCATTGAAGAAGCCGATGTCGTGCTTTTCTTAGTGGATGCACGTGCAGGTTTAACGGCTGCAGACATTGGCATTGCCAACTACTTACGCCAACGCACTAATAAAACAACCGTCGTGGTGGCAAATAAAACTGATGGTATTGATGCAGATTCACACTGTGCAGAATTCTATCAATTAGGCTTAGGTGAAATTGAACAAATTGCCGCATCACAAGGCCGTGGTGTAACCCAGTTGATGGAGCAAGTACTTGCACCTTTAGCGGAAAAATTACAAGAAAATGAAGCTGAAAATGACCGCACTTCTGATGAAGAAGAAAAAGATGAATGGGATCACGAATTTGACTTTGATTCAGAAGAAGATACGTCATTAATTGATGAGGCATTAGACGAAGAGCTTGAAGACGAACAAGATAAAAATATCAAAATTGCGATTGTAGGCCGTCCAAACGTTGGTAAATCAACATTAACCAATCGTATTTTAGGTGAAGATCGCGTGGTCGTTTACGACATGCCAGGCACAACACGTGACAGTATCTACATTCCAATGGAACGTGATGGGCAACAATACACCTTAATTGACACAGCAGGTGTGCGTAAACGTGGTAAAGTGCATTTAGCCGTTGAAAAATTCTCTGTCATCAAAACATTACAAGCGATTCAAGATGCAAACGTGGTATTACTCACAATTGATGCGCGTGAAAACATTTCAGATCAAGATCTCTCTCTACTTGGCTTTATCTTAAATGCAGGTCGCTCACTCGTGATCGTCGTGAATAAATGGGATGGCTTAGATCAAGATGTGAAAGATCGCGTCAAATCCGAATTAGATCGTCGTCTTGATTTCATCGACTTTGCTCGTGTGCATTTTATTTCTGCTTTACACGGCAGTGGCGTAGGCAATCTTTTTGATTCGATTAAAGAAGCTTATGCTTGTGCGACGCAAAGAATGACGACATCCCTTCTCACTCGCATTTTACAAATGGCAACGGATGAGCATCAACCACCAATGATTGGCGGTCGTCGTATTAAATTAAAATATGCTCACCCAGGCGGCTATAATCCACCAATTATCGTGGTGCATGGTAACCAAATGGATAAATTACCGGATTCATACAAACGTTATTTATCTAATTATTATCGTAAGAGTTTGAAAATTATTGGTTCACCAATTCGCTTGCTATTCCAAGAGGGTTCAAACCCATTCGCGGGTAGAAAAAATAAACTCACACCAAACCAATTACGTAAACGTAAACGCTTGATGAAGTTTATCAAAAAAGCAAAACGCTAATCTTAACAAACAAAGAGCGGTCAAAAATCACTGTGAATTTTGACCGCTCTTTTTATTGAAAAATAAATTATTCGTCTATGACTACTTTACCAATATAGCCTAGATTACGATAACGTTGAGCATAATCAATACCATAGCCGACAACAAATTCATCCGGAATAGAAAAACCAATCCATTCAACAGGTACTTCCACTTCTCGGCGAGAAGGTTTATCTAACAAGGTACAAATCGCTAAGCTTGCAGGATCGCGTAAATTTAAAATACCACGCACTTTTTCAAGGGTGTAACCCGTATCAATAATGTCCTCAACAATTAGCACGTGTTCATTACGAATATCCCCTTCAAGATCTTTCGTAATTTTCACATCGTGATTACTTGTCATTCCGCAACCATAGCTTGAAGTGGTCATAAACTCGACTTCTACTGGTAATTTTAATTCACGCACGAGATCGGCCATGAACATAAATGAACCACGTAAAAGCCCGACAACAATCAGTTAGCCTTTTTAACCCTAACGAATTTACTTTCTACTCTACCTGTTGAAGCAACCTGCAATCGCTACGAAACAGATGTGCGTATAGTAGCAGAAAGAAATCATCTGTCAATAAGAATTATTATCATTTTTATAAAATTTATTAATTCCCTGAAATTTTCATCTTGTCGAGTAAGATTGAACCAGTTTGGATATTGGATCGATGCTCAACATCATCTGCTACTGCCACAATATTTTTCAACATATATTGTAATTGACCGGCAATGGTAATTTCGGCAACCGGATATTGGATCTCGCCATTTTCCACCCAGAAACCGGCTGCGCCACGAGAATAATCCCCCGTCACAATATTGACACCTTGTCCCATGACATCGGTAACCAATAAACCAGTGCCCATCTGACGTAAAAGTGCGGTCAATCCCCCCGTTAAATTTGGTTTCACGAGCCAGTTGTGAATACCACCTGCTTAACAAATGCGGACGCTCACTAATTTGGAACCAATCTGGCAATACTTGTTTTCCAAGATGATCGAGCAAGAAACTGGATTTACGATATAAGCTGCCGCCACTAATCGCCCCTGTTAAATGAGAAATTAATCCTGTTGCCACATCATTTAAGAAAATCACGGGCACTTCACGTGTTGTTAATTTTTGTGGATTTAAACGCGCAATCACTTTTTTCGCACAATTCTGCCCTACCCAATCCGCGGAAGAAAGCGCCTCAAACTCACGTGAAACCGTGTACTCGTAGTCATTTTCCAGTTGATCTAGCTCTCCACCAATCACCGAACAAGATAAAGAATAACGGCTAGATAAGTAACTTTGTAGCATGCCGTGTGTATTGCCATAAACACGCACGCCGGTATGTGAATTAAAGCTTGCACCATTGCTATTCACAATTTTTTCATCGTATTCCAACGCTGCTTTTTCAGCTTCTAGCGCTAATTTTGTAGCCTGTTCAACATCAACATTTGCGCTATGATAAAGTGCTAAATCTGGTGCTTCGAAAGCCATTAATTCTTTATCGGCGAGCCCTGTGCAATCATCTGGCGAAGTATATTTTGCAATAGCGAGCGCGGCTTCAACGGTGTTTTTAATGGCTTCTTCACTTAAATCTGAGGTGGACGCATTGCCTTTTTGTTGGCCTAAATAAACGGAAATACCTAATGCCCCATCGTTAGTAAATTCAACATTTTCAATCTCTTGCAGACGGGTGGAAACCGATAAACCACTCACTTTTGTCACGCCAACTTCAGCGGTGGCGCCCGCTTTCTGGGCAGTTTCAATTGCAAAACTGACTGCATCACGCAATGTTTGCTCTTGAGATTTTAAAAGTGCGGTTAAATTTTCTGCTGTTTTCATGGTGATAATCCTATTAAAAATTTGCGCCATTTTATCTTATTTTGAAAGTTTATGCTAAAATGCACCAAATTTTTCATAAGGTAACAGAATGGCAAAACGTAAGAAAAAAGAAGCCTTTGATTGGGAAGATGAAGACCAAGAAGAGATTATTTGGGTAAGCAAAAGTGAAATCAAACGCGATGCTGAGGATTTAAAACAGCTCGGCGAGAAATTGGTGAACTTAACCAAAGCAAATCTGACTAAGGTTCCACTAGACGATAGCTTGAAAGATGCCATTGAATTAGCTCAACGCCTGCAAAAAGAGGCTCGTCGTCGCCAATTGCAATACATCGGTAAGCTCTTACGCTCAATTGATGCAGAGCCTATTCGTGAAGCTTTAGAAAAAATTGAAAACAAACATAATCAGCAACAAGCTATGCTACATAAGTTGGAAATCTTACGTGATGAATTGATTGCAAAAGGTGATGCGGCTCTGACTGATTTGTTAAATGAACATCCTTCTGCAGACCGCCAACACTTACGAAATTTGATTCGTGCAGCACAAAAAGAGAAGGAACAAAATAAGCCGTCAAAAGCTTATAGAGAGATTTATCAGATCTTAAAAACACTTATTTTAGAAGACTAAAATACCGCTATTTTTGACCGCACTTTGTGTCAAAAAAGTGCTATGATTAGCTACCCTTTTAATAAGGAAAAAACGTTATTTATGAATATTCGTTGGAATATTATTTTAGGTGTCATCGCCCTCGCTTTATTAGGCTGGTATTATTCGCTTAATCAAGATCATAGCGATTTACAAAGCCTCATTAAAAAGCCTGATAGCCCGGAATACGTCGGTAATAAAATGGAAACAACTGTATTCTCACCTGAAGGTAAAAAACAGTATCTCGCGATTTCCGACAAAGTGGAATATTACACACAAGACGGTCATACGGATTTTATTTCGCCGTTAGTCTATCTTTTTGATGTCTCTTTGGACAATAAAGATAAAGAAGCGAAAACCGATAAAATTCAATTAGAAAAACAAAATTGGAAACTTAGCGCGAAAAAGGCAAAATTAACGAAAGATCAAATGCTCTATCTTGAAGGTGGTGTGATTGCCGAGAGCCTTGATCCTTTATCTCGCCTACAACGTGTTGAGACTGAAGCCGCAGTAATTAATTTAAAAACACAAGACATTACTTCCGATACGCAAGTAAAAATTAACGGATTAAACTTTAACTCTAGCGGATTGAAGCTCGTCGGAAATTTACGTCAGCAAGTTGCAACTCTAAAGGAACAGGTAAAAACATATTATGAAATCAACAAACAATAAAATTCTGCTTTTAACGGCGTTAATGATGACTTCTTTGTCTGCTTTTGCGTTAAAAGACGATACCAATAAACCGATTAATATTGTCTCAGATAATCAATCTTTAGATATGGAAAACAGCGTCGTAACCTTTACGGATAACGTTGTAATTACGCAAGGTTCCATTTTGATTAAAGCCAATAAAGTAGTCATTACTCGCCCACCAGAAAATTCAGGTAAAAAAGAAACTGTTGAAGCATTTGGTAGCCCTGTTACCTTCCACCAACAACTTGATGATGGTAAACCTGTTGACGGTAGAGCGAATAAAGTTCACTACGATTTAGGCACTGAATTCTTAACATTGACCGGTAATGCTGAATTAAAACAATTAGATAGCAAAATTAACGGTGAACGCATCACTTATGATGTGAAAAAACAACAGTTAAAAGCCAATGGTAATGGAAAATCACGCGTGCAAACCGTCTTAATTCCGACCCAATTACAACAAAAAGGTAAAAAATAACCGATGTCTGTATTACAAGCTGAATTTCTCGCAAAAAGCTATAAGAGCCGAAAAGTGGTTTCTGATGTGAGTTTAACCGTAAACTCCAATGATTAGAAATTCGTAAAGATCTCACGGCAGAACAACGCAGAGAGAGAGCGGATGAGTTAATTGATGAGTTCAATATTGGCCATATTCGTGATAGCCTGGGGCAATCTCTTTCAGGTGGCGAACGTCGTCGTGTGGAAATTGCGCGCGCCTTAGCAGCAAATCCTAAATTCATTTTATTAGATGAACCTTTTGCGGGTGTTGACCCTATTTCGGTGACGGATATTAAGAAAATTATCACGGATCTCCGTAATCGTGGCTTAGGCGTATTAATTACCGATCATAACGTACGCGAAACCCTTGATGTCTGCGAACGAGCTTATATTGTTGGCGAGGGGAAAATTATCGCGACCGGCACACCGGAAGAAGTCATGAATGATGAGCACGTTAAACGTGTCTATTTAGGCGAACAATTTAAACTATAACCTATGAAATTTACGACATTGCTCTCCCCTGATGATATTCGTCAGGGGGTTGCTTTTTCTAGCAAGAAACGATTATTTGAATCCATTGCCGCTTTCGTTGTGGAAAAACTTCACTGCGAAAATGGTGAACAGGCTTGTTTTGAATGTTTATTTGAACGAGAAAAATTAGGTAATTCAGGATTAGGCAATGGTGTCGCTATGCCTAAAGCCAAGTTACCTGCTACTGTATCAGATAAGATCCTAACGGTATTTATGCAATTAGAAACGCCTGTCGAATATGATGCCGTCGATAATAAACCGGTAGATATCGTTTTTGCTGTGCTCGTACCCGAAAATCACTGCCAAGAATATATTCCTGTTCTGGCAGAACTCAATGAAAAATTAACTGATAAAAACTTAATTAAACAACTTCGTTCAGCACAAAGTGCGGATGAAATTTGGCAAATTTTTGAATGTGCCGATCATTCAGAGGAATCTGAAGACGACACAAATTTAGATAATATTGAACCTCAAGAGGTATAACCTAACCAACTAACCATAAGGAATCACGCAGATGGAAATTATTATTATCAGCGGTCGCTCTGGCGCGGGGAAATCTGTCGCATTACGAGCTTTGGAAGATATGGGCTATTATTGCGTGGATAATCTCCCTCTCGATTTACTTCCTCAACTCACCAATATTCTCGCCAAAACTCAAACGGCTGTTGCGATCAGTCTCGATATTCGAAATCTTCCCCATTCAAGTGCTGATTTAGACAAGATTCTGACAGATATTCAAGCCACTTATTCCGTCAAAATCATCTTTCTGGACAGCGATCGTAGTACACTTATTCGCCGTTACAGCGATTCACGTCGTCTTCATCCACTTTCAGCACAAGATCTCCCACTTGAATCAGCGATTGATCTAGAATATCAACAGCTTGAGCCTTTAATTCAACATGCTAATTTTATTATTGATACCGCACCACTTTCTACTCATTCGTTATCTGAACGTTTAAGAGAAGTTTTACGTGGTAATACGGATAAAGAACTTAAAATCGTGGTTGAATCGTTTGGCTTCAAATACGGTATTCCGCTTGATGCCGATTATGTCTTTGACGTGCGTTTTCTACCCAATCCACACTGGTTTACATCGCTCAACAAATTGGTGAATATTTCCAAGCCAAAGGCAAGAATGTGAAAATTCAACATAAATCCTTGGAAAAGAATAAAAAGAATTAATCAACCCATAAAAAACGCAGCGACTTGCTGCGTTTTTTGTTAAACCACATATTGCTCAAAAATCTCTGGCAAATGCATAATTAATGTTTCTTTTCCGGCCACGGTTTCATGCTGCCAAACCTGCAATAGCACATCTGGCGTAAATAATCGTGATGCCTGCTCTGCCAACGGTAAATAGCTAATATGCCAAGGCTCTCGACCCACTTTTTTACCTTCAAGTTGGCTTATAAACGGCAAAGCAAACTCAAAGTGCGGTAGATTTTCAGTGAGAAATTCACTTAGCTCAAAAAAATAGCCACCGCTTTCATATTCCCAAGGTTCAAGTTGTAATGATTGACCTTGGGGCAAAAGATCAGGATCAAAAATATCGATTTCTGTACCCCAATGATGACGACTGCCACCTGGGAGCGCTGACCAACGTAAAATGGCCTGTGCTTTTTGCCAATCATCTAACAACGCTAAATCTAATGGATTTCCCGCATCATCATGAACCTTGCGTTCACCGTTAAATTTACCGTTCCAAATGAGTTGTTGACGTTCAAAATCACGAAAGCTACTCGCGGGTTGCAAATTAAAGCCATTTTTGGCCGCACTTTGTTGCAATCCTTGAAATGCTATCATTGCCTCTGCTTGCAAAAAATGATTCGGAGAATGAGGGGCAGGCAAATTGATCAAATGTTCACGAGATTTGCCGGTTAACATTTCTGGCGTTAATTTCATCTTACTAGTCCAATAAATTCACTAACATTTGATGATAAATCTGACCGCACTTGGCTAGGTCATCAACGTTTACACATTCATTTACTTTATGAATCGTCGCATTAAGTGGCCCAAATTCCACCACTTCAGCCCCCATTAACGCAATAAAACGCCCATCAGAGGTGCCACCACCTGTTTCTGCTTGTGGTGTAATACCGGTTGTTTGCTCAATTGCCGTCGTTAATGCATCTAATAATTTACCCGGTTTCGTTAAAAATGGTTTACCTGATAAATTCCAATCAATACGGTATTTCAAACCATGCTTTTCGAGCATTTCTGCCACTTTCTGCTTAATGCTTTCATCAGTCACTTCTGTACAATAACGTAAATTGAATTGCACATAAAGCTCACCAGGGATGACATTATTACTCCCTGTGCCAGCATGAATATTCGCAATTTGCAAACTGGTCGGAGGGAAAAATTCGTTGCCATTATCCCATTGATATGTGGTTAATTCCTGTAAGAACGGTGCTGCTTTGTGAATGGGATTTTCCGCTAAATGAGGATAAGCTACATGACCTTGGATACCTTGAATGTAAAGGTTACCCGTAATTGAACCACGACGGCCATTTTTGACTACATCGCCTAATGTTTTTGAACTAGATGGCTCGCCTACCATGCAATAAGTGATTTTCTCACCGCGCGCCATTAAGGTTTCGACAACACGTACTGTGCCATCTTTCGCGGCAGCCTCTTCGTCAGAAGTAATCAACAAAGCAATCGTTCCTTTATGATTCGGATTAGCTTTCACATATTCTTCTGCCGCCACAATCATTGTCGCCAATGAGCCTTTCATATCTGCCGCACCACGACCATAAAGCATATCATCCACAATTTCGGCAGAAAACGGCGGATAAGTCCATTGTGTTTCATCGCCCGTCGGTACCACATCGGTATGCCCTGCAAAAGCGATAACGGGCTCACCACTACCATGCTTCGCCCATAAATTTAACGTATCGTTGAAAGGCATCCATTCAATTTGAAAGCCGAGTTTTTCTAAACGTTCCGCAATTAATTGCTGACAGCCCTCATCATTCGGGCTAATAGAGGGGCGACGAATTAATGCTTGTGCAAGCTCAATAGTTTTTTGTTTCATAATATTCAATGACGACTAAAAGTGCGGTCTAATTTAACAAAATTTTCCTTCAATTTAAATCTGTTCAAATAAAAAACGGATAACCTCGTTATCCGTTTTTATTCGTTTATGAAGAATTCTAGAATTGAACTTGTAAACGTAACCAATATTGACGTCCTGGCTCGTTCACTCGAACAGTTTGAAGCCCCGCTGAAGGATCTGCACCTTTACTCACAAATTCTGCATAGGATTTATTAAATACGTTATCAATTCCGCCCTGCAAAGTGGCATATTTATTAATTTTCCACCCACTATTAAAGGATAACGTTCCAAAGCCAGCGGAAGCACCGATGTCCTGCCCAATAATATTGCCTTGTCCCGTTGCATAGCGTTTTTGTGCCGAAACCACTCGCCATAATACTCCCGCACTCAAGGTTTCATTATCCCAAGTTAATGCGTTTTTCCATTCTAATGGCGGTGTTTGAGCAAGTGGACGGTCGTCCGTGCGATTTTTACCATAGGTATAAGCGAGACTACTACCGATTTCCCAGTGACGAGCAAACTTCCATTTGCCTTCAATTTCGCCGCCTAATCGAGTTGCCTTGATATTACGAGCCGAGACATCTTTACCTACTCGTTCTAACATAATGAAATCGCGGACATCACTACCAAATAGTGACACAGAAAAATCAAAGGTGTCATTCTTCCACATCAATCCCGTATCAATTTGACGGTTTTGCTCTTTATCTAAAACTTGGCTTGCTCGGCGTTCCCAATAATCTGGCGCTCGCTCTGCAATCCCTACACCGGCATAATATTTAATGCCATTGATTTCTTCTTCCCAACGGAAGAAACCTGAATGTAAACTATACGTATGGTGTTTATTTGGGTGATTTGCCATTAAAGTGTCGTATTCAGCTTTCACTTCATCATAACGATAACCAGAAATAAACTTACGACTATCGCTTGCCGTCCAGGCCCCCTCAACAAATCCGCCCCATTGAGTAAAGTTTTGCTGTGGTTGATAAGGCTTGTGTCTATAGCCCTCACCCTTCATTTCCATACGTGAAAGGTGTTTATCACGCATATAATCAATGCCTGTTTGCAAATTAATATCCGGCCAATCAAAGGTTGCTTTCAAATGCCCTGTATTGGTTTCACGTTTTGGATTCATTGCTTTTTTAACTTGATTTCCCATCATGCTTAAATAACGCATACTATAAGTATCCATCACGTGATCAATCTTGCTTTGACCGTAACGTAATTCAAGTTCAGTGAACCACGGGGTAATATTACGTTGTACAAATCGCACATTCCAGGCATCACGATCAAACTTACTCCCATCCATCATTCGATCTGCATAAGCCGCTTCGCCTCGACTACGTTCATAAGTTCCGGTTAATAAGGTGTTTTCTGTCGGTGTGAAACCAAGCTGTAACATTTGATTACGGCGCTCAAAAGAGGAATGAACTCGATTGCCATCGCCATCTTTGTAATTACCCGCCTCATTGTGCGACATACTCGTACGTAAATAACCATATTTACCACCCGCCATCGCATCAAAATAAGCATCTCTACGTTTGTTTCCGCCAAATGTGACACTGCCGTTTAAATAGGTATTTTGAGTATCAAATTCAGGCTCTTTACGCACAAAACGAACTGCGCCAGCCACCAAACCAGAACCTTCAGTTACAGTTTGGGGACCTTTGGTCACCACAACCTCATCATAAGCTGATGGGAAAATATAAGCTGTTGGCGGATCCATTCGGTTGCTACACCCACCATAAATGAATTGGTCGTCTGCTTGAATATTCAAGCGAGAACCACCTAACCCGCGAAATAACGGATCGCCAGAACTCCCACCTTTACGAATCACGCTCATATTTGCCACAGATTGCAATAAATCTGCACCATCACCAGCAGGTAAAGGTTGAAGTGTTGTTTTAGGATTAAGTTTGACTGAATTGGTATTCGTCTGAGTAACACCTGTTACCACAATAGGATCCAGTAATGTTACAGACTGCGTATCCTCAGCAAAAGCATTAGATATAAAAAATGAAAGAGGAAGGAGGGCAAAATAAGATTTGTTATGCATAATCAATCCCTTGTTTTGGCACTTGAGTCATAAAAACCACAATTCAACCACATAAAATCTTTCAAACAAATACGCAACCGTTATGAAATATTTATCACATTAATGATTGAGATTGTAACAATACTGTAATGAATATTATTCTTATTAAGTGCAAAAGGCAAGGTTAAAAGATGGCTATTTACTGATGCATTTCTGGTAAACATACTACTGCCAGCACTAATTGAGCTAACGCCAAAATAGTGCAAGGAAGACCTAATAAAAAATAAGCTCCTATAATTGTATCAATAGTGCTATCCCAGTTTAAATCAACAAAATGCAAAGATAATCCGACGATAATAGGGATTAAAAAAGGCATAAAAAATGCCACCAATAAATACCGCCCATAGTAGCGACTTGCTTTTTCCCGAGTAACAAAAAAGATAAGTGTTGTCATCACCCCTGGTATAGATGAAATAAGAAAAGAAAGAAAAAATGCCTCTCCAACAAACTCAGAAATAATGACTGCACATAATAATGCAATAAAAAAACTCCCAATAAAAAAACGTGGTATAGTCTTTTGTAATGCATTATTCATCTTTATATTTCCTTTCAAATAAAATTAATAACTCTAATAAGCAGATAAGAAAGCCTCCAGCTTTAATAAAGAACAAGGTTAAGAGGTTACTGTGTGTCCCATATTTTTATAAAACACGCTTGTGCTAACACCAGTTGAGCTACTCCCAATATACAAGCCAAAATACCGTGCGTTAGATAATACTCTACAAGCGTATCAATAGCATCATGCCAACTGTTTAAATAAATCAAATCGAATAATGTGGTCAGGATCGGAATTAAAAAGGGTGGCATCAAAAATGCCAGTAACAAATACCGCGAATAGTAGCTACTTGCTTTTTCCTGAGTGATGTAAAAAACAAACGTTGTAATCGCACTAGGTATAAATACGATAAAAAAAGTATAAAAAAATACCCATACCACGTCATCTGATGAGCTGCCATCCATTGAAGCAAGAAATAAATCAACGACGGCAGCGCATACTAATGCAATAAAAAAACTCCCAATAAAAAAACGTCGTATGGCTTTTTGCTGTTCACTTTGTTGTTCATTATTCATTTTTATATTTCCTTTTTTAATCAAAATTAGTAGTTCTAATAAGTAGATAAACAAGTAAAAATAAATTCTCTACTTTAATACTACTTAAATACTGCAATATATTCTTTTTCATTGAAGCCAATCAATGCCTTACCATCTTGCAAAATAATCGGGCGTTTGATTAACGTTGGATTTTCAGCTAATACGGAAAGTGCGGTAGATTTCGAGAGTGTATTTTTCACATTTTCATCAAGATTACGCCAAGTCGTACTACGTTTATTGACTAAATTTTCCCAGCCAAATTGTGCTTCTGCTTGTTGTAAGAATTGAGTATCTAATCCATCTACACGGTAATCATGCAATTTATGTTCAATATTATGTTCAGCTAGCCACTTCAATGCTTTTTTCACCGTATCGCAGTTTTTAATGCCATAAACGATAATCATATTCTCACCTCTAAAAATAAAAAATCCTCGATTTCATTTAGAACGAGGATTTTAACTACTACATGAATTAATCACAAATAGATTAACACGATACAAACTTTTACATCCCACAAAAAAAGTGCGGTGAAAATCAACCGCACTTTTCAAAAGGGAAATTAGAATTCGTAACCTACGCCCACTTTAGCGCCATAGTTATTCACTTTAGTATCGTCAAAGCTACCTAAACGGTTATATTCTAAACCGCCATTTGCATACACTTTGTCTGCTAATTTATATTTAGCACCCGCGACCACACCATAACCCACTTTGGTTTCAGAAGAGCTTTTATAGCGTTGATCCGCACGTTCTTCAAATTTGAAACGGTTTGCCGCAAGACGAGCACCAACATAAGGTTCAATTTGAGAGTTGGTATCGAAGTCATAGAATACTGTCGCACCTAAACCTTGAACTTTAGTTCCTTGGAAGTTACCGTGATGAGTATAATCACCTGCTACACGCACATTACCTAATTTGTAACCTACTGCAACACGAGGCTCAATTTTAGTTTTGCTTGAACCACCATTGCTTAATTTAGTTCTTGAAAGACCAAGATCACCTTCTGCATATAAACCTGCATTTGCAGTTGAAGCAACCGCTAATGCACCGACAACGATAGCTAATAATGATTTTTTCATTGGATAACCCCTGTTATTTGATTGAAAACACTAGAAATATACCACACTGCTTATGAATTTTCACTATGAAAAACCAATTTTCCCTGACATTTTCGACATAAATAGGCAATTTTATCTCGTTGAATGCGATTATGCCGACGAATCGTTAAATAATGGGTCTGACATTCGCATTGATAAGCAAACATTTTACCCTGTACACTTTCCACATCGAATTGATGGCAAGTATCAGCTGGAAGATTAAATAACTGTGTCATCACCGCTTGCCATTCCTGTCCATGCGGTTTCACTCGACCAAATACTTGATACACAATAAGATGGGCTAATTCATGGGGAACAACCTGATGAATAAATTCATCTGAGTTCTCGAGTAGCAAAGTGCGGTTAAATTTAATCTCATTTTTCTGCAAGTATGCAACGCCGGCCTTTACACCTCGCAAGTCATAACTGATTGTCGGAATAGGAAATTTCTGTTGAAAGTGACGTTCAGCCAGTTGTAATGTTTCTGCAAGCTTGCGTTGCACCTGCATTTTTAAATGCCGAAACTGAGTTTGAGATGACATCATTATACTAAGTAAACAAAAACCGCTAAATTAGCGGTTTTTATCATATACATTTAATTTACTTATTTTAGACCTGCTGCCGCACGTAATTCTTCAGCGCGATCTACTTTTTCCCATGGGAACTGTTCACGACCAAAGTGTCCATACGCCGCAGTTTGGCGATAGATTGGTTGAATTAAATTTAACATTTTAATTAAACCATAAGGGCGTAAATCAAAGAATTCACGCACTAACTTAACCAATACTTCGTTTGATACTTTTCCTGTACCAAAGGTTTCTACCATGATAGAAGTTGGCTCTGCCACACCAATTGCATAAGAAAGTTGAATTTCACAACGATCTGCAAG
>JAGZXE010000067.1:0-7201 GCA_018378615.1 Parahaemophilus parainfluenzae | reverse complement strand
GGTGTAACCTTGTTTAACCAAAACTGTCACAGCCAATTACATCATAATATTCCGCTCCTTAAGATTTCATCTGATGATACGGCACGTAAAGAATACAAAGCCTTTAAATCTGGTTTGAATTTCTTAGAAGGTATTGCTAATTGGATAGGGATTAAAAATCCGAAGCTCACATTAGAGGAAGATTTATTCTCTGAACAATCTGACAAAGATGACTATGGACTGAAAAAAATGATTGAAGAAAAATATCGTAAAGATGCAGACCCTGCAATCGATATTCGTCCAAAGAAATAAAACATCTCAAATTTAAGACAACAAAAAAGCCGATATTGAATATCGGCTTTTTTATATCTCAATGGAGAAAATTAAGCGTTACCGCCAGTGATTTTTGCAACTTCAGCTGCGAAATCTTCTTCTTTTTTCTCGATACCTTCACCTACTTCTAAACGGATGAAGTTAGACACTGAAGCATTTACTGATTTTAAGAAGTCGCCTACAGATACAGAAGGATCCATGACGAATGGTTGACCTGTTAATGAAACTTCACCAGTGAATTTCTTCATACGGCCTTCAACCATTTTCTCTGCGATTTCTTTTGGTTTGCCAGAGTTAACTGCGATATCAATTTGGATTTGACGCTCGTGTTCAACTACTTCTGCAGGTACATCTTCTGGGTTCACGAATTCTGGTTTAGATGCAGCAACGTGCATTGCCACTTTTTTAAGTTCATCAGCAGAACCTTCACCCGCAACTAACACACCGATTTTCGCACCGTGTAAGTATTGAGCAATAACTTGACCATCTAAGTAAGCAACACGACGGATGTTCATGTTCTCACCGATTTTAGCCACTAATGCAGCACGTTTTTCTTCAAATTGTGCTTGTAATGCTTCGATAGTGGTACCTTTGTGTGCTGCTGCGAAATCAGCGACTTCGTTTGCTAAACCTAAGAAGCCAGCATCTTTTGCTACGAAGTCAGTTTCACAGTTCATTTCAACTAATACACCGAAACCATTTTCTACACGAGCAAGGATAACACCTTCAGCTGCAACACGGCCTGCTTTTTTAGCTGCTTTAGCTTGACCAGATTTACGCATATTGTCGATTGCTAACTCGATATCACCGTTTGCTTCAACTAATGCTTTTTTACATTCCATCATACCGGCACCGGTACGTTCACGAAGTTCTTTTACTAATGATGCTGTGATTTCAGCCATTTTAAAAATCCTCTGTCGAAAGTACGATTTATTTTGACCGCACTTTTAGATAAAAATATAGGGGCTAAATTTTAGCCCCTATGCCAATTAATCGTTTGATTATTAAGGGCTTCGCCTTATTGCAAAACTTAAATTATTCTGCGTCAGCTGCTAATTCTTCAGCAACTTGAGCTTCGTTACCACGACCTTCTTTAACCGCTGCTGCAGCTGCAGAAACGTAAAGTTGGATAGCACGAGTCGCATCATCGTTACCAGGGATAACGAAATCTACGCCAGCTGGAGTTGAGTTAGTATCAACGATAGCAAATACAGGAATACCTAGGTTGTTTGCTTCTTTAACAGCGATATGTTCGTGGTCTGCACCGATAACGAATAACGCATCTGGTAAGCCACCCATATCTTTGATACCACCAAGGCTTAATTCAAGTTTTTCCATCTCACGGGTACGCATTAACGCTTCTTTTTTGGTTAATTTGTCAAAAGTACCGTCTTGAGATTGAGTTTCTAAATCTTTTAAACGTTTAATTGATTGACGAACGGTTTTCCAGTTAGTCAACATACCACCTAACCAACGGTGGTTTACGTAATATTGTTGACAGTCTAATGCTGCAGCTTGTACTGCTTCTTGAGCCGCGCGTTTAGTACCAACGAATAATACTTTACCGTTGTTGCTAGCAATACGGGTTAATTCCGCTAAAGCTTCGTTGAATAAAGGTAAAGTTTTTTCTAAGTTGATGATATGAACACCGTTACGAGCACCAAAAATGAAAGGTTTCATTTGTGGATTCCAGTAACGAGTTTGGTGTCCGAAGTGTACGCCCGCGTTGATCATGTCGCGCATTGAAACTTGTGCCATAATATTTTCCTTTTGTTGGGGTTGAGCCTCCACATATCAGCTAATCGACCGTTTGGCACCCCGATTAAGCCTTAATGATATGTGTGTGTTGTTAATAATTAAAAACGCTGCTTTTGAAACCCAAAAACAGCGGTGCGATTTATACCATAAAGTGCGGTCAAAAACCAGTTTATTTTGTTAAATTCATCACTTTTCTTGCTTTAATAAACAATAAAGGGGGACGATGCCGCAAATCTTTAAATTCATCATGCCATTGTGGCTGCCCGGCTAACATAGGCTCAGCCATCTGTTCTATTTGAAAACCTGCAGCAATTAAATCATTAATAATCGTTGCTGTCGTGCGGTGATAGGTTTTGAAAGGTTGCTGAAACCAATTTCTCTCTCTCAGTCCTTCATCACGGTAATGATTTAAACGATAAGCGACTTGCTGTTTTTTCTCATTTTTTTCCCAGCGCTCCCCTTCTTTATGGCAAGTCGTAATCGGATGCTCTTGGGAAAAAACTAATGTGCCGTTAGGCTTAAGCTTGTTGGCTATCATCGCTAATAAAGCAGGAAAATCCTCAATATAATGAAAAACAAAAGAGCTAGTAATGATATCAAAATCACTTTCTGGCAATTCTGTTAATTTTTCCATCGGTAACTGATATAACGAAAAACGTCCTGAAAATTGACCGCACTTTTGCAGATCTTGTTCAGCTTGTTCTAGCATTTTAGCTGAAAGATCTGTTCCTACTACTCTCTCCGCATTGCGTTCTAAATAGAGTTGTAAGTGTCCGCCCGTTCCACAACCTAGATCGAGCAATTTTTTTCCTTGTAAATCAGGTAACAGGGAAAGCATAGTCGGCTTTTCCACTATTTCATTGAGACTGATTGGGTTAGATCGCAGTTTTTGATAAAGCGCAAAGAAGTTTTCTTTATCGTAAACGCTCGTTTGGTTACTCATTTCGTTTCCTATATAAAATTAAAAAGGGCGTATAAGATACGCCCCTACAATATAACGCGAAAACTTATCCTGCGAAACTTGCAAACCATCCTAAGTTTGCGCCTACTTGTGCCACAATATTTAACACGCCGAATAAGATCACAAAGCCAATCATAAAATTACCACCATACACTTTATAAGTTGCATTTGGGAATTTTTGACGACTGGCTTTAGCAAGCAGTGCTGGCACGATTGCTGCCCAAATGGTTGCAGCTAATCCTGCATAACCAATAGCAATCACGAAACCATAAGGGAATTGTAAACTTAACAATAGCGGCGGTAAGAATGTCACCAATGTGGTTTTTGTTCTGCCTAATACGCTGTCATCAAATTTAAATAAATCAGCAATATAATCAAATAAACCTAAGGTTACCCCTAAGAATGAAGTCGCAATGGCCATATAAGCAAAGAAATTCAATACAACCGCAATGTATTCCACTTCAATATATTTGTGTAATGCTTCTAATAACGCTGATACATCGCCGCCTTTTTCAATCACGGGTGCAAATTCGGTACGTGGTAAATTACCTTGCACCGCAAGCTGCCATAAGATGTAAATCACTAAGGCTAAGCCTGTACCGATAAAGATCGATTTCATCACGCGGCTACCATCACGATCGTAATATTTGACGAGGCTTGGTACATTTCCGTGGAAACCAAAAGACACTAAGCAAACAGGAAGTGCAGTCAATAAATAAGGCAAATAAGTTTGCTCACCTTCTGCAATACTATTGAATAACACCTCTGTTTTCACCGAACTCAATAAACCTGCAGTAGAAAGGAAGAAAGCGACTACCATCCCAACAATCAATACCGTCGTGAAACGGTCTACAGCTTTAGTAGAAAGCCATACAAAAGCCGCAAGAATAAAACAGAAAATTAAGGAACCAGAAGTACGTCCAATATCGACCGCACTTTCTGCTGAGCCAAAAGCTTGATTAAGCAAGTTTTGTGTAATACCACCACCAGAGGTGATATAAGCATAAGTTAAAATATATAAGACGAAAGCAACAGAAAGACCATTGATAATATTCCAACCTTTCCCTAACAAATCTTTTACGATGGTGTCAAAGCTTGAGCCGGTAGGGTAATGTAAGTTGGCTTCTAAGATCATCAAACCTGATGTAGTCATACAAAACCAAGTGTAAACCAAAGCCAAAATAGAGCCGATAAACCATACACCCGCCGTCGAGGTTGGGTTAGCAAGCATACCGGCACCAATTGCGGTACCCGCAATAATCATGGCGCCGCCTAATAAAGAAGGAGATTTTTTTATTGTCATCGTTAAGTCCTAAAATAAAAATTTGCACTATTATAGTAGTACAAATTTAAAAGGCAATCTTTTTGTATCGACAAAACGCAATAAATTCATATAATCAGCCATCTCAACAAAAGGATAATTTATGAAAAAACAACTCAAAAGTTTTGCTTTTGCTGTATTAGCTGGGGCGGTTATCACGTCTTGTGCGGATTCTGCCTCAATCAATCAAGAAGCGGCAAGCAGCTATACACAAGAAATGGGGAAAATTCGCTCACAAGGTGCAATTGATACCACATCAAATACCGCAAGACGTATTCATCATGTCTTTAACAAAATGGTGCCTTATGCAAACCAAGAGAATGAAACTGGCTTAAAGTTTAATTGGCAAATCAATGTCATCAAATCTAAAGAGCTCAATGCTTGGGCTATGCCTGGCGGGAAAATGGCTTTCTATACAGGTTTAGTGGATACCTTACAACTAAACGATAATGAAATCGCCGTTGTAATGGGACATGAAATGGCACACGCCTTAAAAGAACACGGTAAAGCTAAAGCCAACTTCGGTACCATGAGTGCCATTGCTGGCGCTATTGGTGGGACAGCACTTTCTGTTGTCGTTGGGGCTGATGTGACTGATTTAGTGACACTCACGAAAGACTTTGCTTTAGATAAACCTTACTCTCGTAGTGCAGAAACTGAAGCGGATGAAGTAGGTTTAATGTTAATGGCTCGTTCAGGTTACAATCCACAAGTTGCGCCTGGCTTATGGCAAAAAATGGCTAAAGCCTCTGGTGGTTCTAAAGGTGCGCTTGACGTGTTAGCTTCTACTCACCCAAGTGATGAGTCCCGTCAAGAAAACTTACAACGCTTATTACCAGAAGCGATGGAACTTTACAAAGCCGCTAAAAATAAAAATGGCTAAATAAAAATGGTTAAAAAATTGACCGCACTTTCATAAATAAAAAGCCAACATCATGTTCGCTTTTTTAATCTCCAAAAGAAAACCGCACTTGAAAAATCAAAGTGCGGTTTGTTTTTATAGTATTTTCAATTAATGTTGTTCGTTAATGTGACCTTCAATTGGTTTCACATTTTCATCAAACTCCGGCAATGGTTTGTGTTCACTCGCAATATACGAATAAATCACAGGCAATACGAATAAGGTAAACAATGTACCGATTGCCAAACCTGCCACGATAACGATACCAATACTGAAACGAGATACCGCACCCGCACCTGTTGCATAAAGCAACGGTACAAGACCTGCAATCATCGCAGCGGTTGTCATCAGAATTGGACGTAAACGTACTTTAGCCGCTTCGGTAATCGCTTCAATACGGGTTTTACCATGGTTTAACTGCTCTTCTTTCGCTACTTCACACATCAAAATACCGTGTTTTGTGATAAGTCCGACTAGGGTAATCAAACCAACCTGTGAGTAGATATTTAGCGTTGTGCCTGCAATACCCAAAAATCCGAAGGCATTTAAGGCCAACAATGCACCACTCACAGCTAACGGAACAGAAATCATAATCACGATTGGATCGCGAATTGATTCAAACTGAATCGCCAACACTAAGAAAATAATTACTACCGCAAGTAAGAACGTTACAGCAAGTGCATTACCTTCTTGTACTAACTGACGCGCTTCACCTTTAAAGTCATAGTTATAACCCTGTGGTAACGTATTTTTCGCATTGTCTTGCAACCATTGGATTGCATCACCAATTGAAGTACCCGGCATTGGCACTGCACTGATTACCGCTGAGTTCAATTGGCTAAAACGCGGTAATGAACTTGGTTGCGGTTCTAATGTCGCTGTCACTAAACTGCTTAATGGTACAGAGGTACCATCTGCTGCCGTAACATAATACTTATTAAAACTTTCCGGTGATAAACGATTGTCACGTTTTACTTGAGAAATAATTTTATAAGCACGGCCATCAATATCCACACGTTCAATGGTTGCGGCAGATAAGAAACTCCCTAACGTACGGCTAATTTGTTGCATTGTAATGCCATAAGTTCCTGCTTTTTCACGATCGATCTTAATACGCATTTGAGCAGTATCAAATTTAAGATCGAGATTGGTATAAACGAACTTGCTGGATTTTTGCATATCCTCTAAGAATTTACCCGCCACATTTGCTAAATCACCGTAGTCTTGTGATGTGCTGATCACAAAACCAATTGGAGGACCTTGCTCCCCTGTATTAATTTCTGGGAACGCAAAGCCTTGTACAGACACTTCAGGAATAGATTTCGCTTTTTCATTCAACTCATTCATGATAGCTGTTTGGCTTTTTGAGCGTTCTTTCCAATCTTTTAAAGTCACAACGTTTAAAGATTGGTTAGAAGTTGGTGCGCCTGAAATTGTCATAGCAAACTGCACTTCAGGCGTATTTTTTAAAATCTCTTGATAAGGTGCCATCGCATTTTGCACATAATCCACGTTTACGTTAGACGGTGCTGAACCAATCGCTAAAAATGCCCCTTTATCTTCTGCTGGTGTTAATTCACTCGAAAGCGATTTAAACAACACGGGTAAGGTGGCAAAGATAATCGCCGCAAACATCAACATACATTTACGATTAACCATCACCAAATCAAGGACATACGCATAAGCTGCATTCACTTTACTTAATGTATGCTCTACTCGTTGCTCTAATTTACTTGGTTCCGCGTTCGATTTCAGTAATTTACTGGTCATCATCGGTGAAAGTGTTAATGCCACGATACCCGAAATAAATACTGCCCCTGCAAGGGTTAAGGCAAACTCTTTAAACAATGTACCCGTAATACCGCCCATTAACGCCATTGGAGAATATACCGCAATCAAGGCAATGGTCATGGAAATAACCGGAACGGCAATTTCACGCGTACCAATA
>JAGZXE010000066.1:0-12735 GCA_018378615.1 Parahaemophilus parainfluenzae | reverse complement strand
CTTCGCACCTAAGCAACGAAGTTTATCTTCAACGTGTTCATAACCACGATCGATGTGATAAATACGATCTACGATAGTTTCACCACTTGCGATACAACCGGCTAATACAAGGCTGATTGATGCGCGTAAATCTGTTGCCATCACTTCGGCACCAGAAAGATGCTCAACACCATGACACACTGCAGTATTGCCTTCAATTTCAGCTTTACCACCCATACGAATTAATTCTGGAATATGCATAAAGCGGTTTTCAAAGATGGTTTCAGTGATGATACTTGTACCTTCTGCTACCATGTTTAACAAGGTGAACTGAGCTTGCATATCCGTTGGAAAACCAGGATGTGGTGCAGTACGAATATTCACAGCTTTCGGACGATTGCCATGCATATCCAATGTAATGCTATCTTCAGTCACTTCAACTTCTGCACCCGCTTCACGAAGTTTATCAATCACGGCATCCATGGTATCCGCTTTGGTATTTTTACATACCACGCGACCACCTGAAATAGCACCCGCAATTAAGAATGTCCCGGTTTCAATACGATCTGGCACAATGCTGTGCTCGCAACCAGTTAAACGTTCAACACCTTCAATAACAATATGATCCGTACCGGCACCTGTAATTTTTGCGCCCATTTTGTTGAGGAAATCAGCTGTATCGACAATTTCTGGCTCACGTGCGGCGTTTTCAATCGTTGTTGTACCTTCAGCAAGCGTTGCAGCCATCATGATAGATAAAGTCGCACCAACGCTCACTTTTTCCATCACAATACGTGTACCTACAAGACGCTCTGCGACAACCGCTTTTACATAACCTTCGTCAAGCTCAATCGTTGCGCCGAGTTTTTCTAAGCCACTAATATGAAGATCAACCGGACGCGCGCAAAAAGAATAGGAAGTGCAGCATTTTTTGCACCAGAGATGGTTACAGTACCACTTAAGCGAGATTGCCCGCCATAAACACGAAATTTTTCCATAGAAAATCCTAGCTTGCTTGATGTAATAGACGATCCATTTTCCACTTTGCAGTGGTATAGGTTTTAATAGTTAAAGCGTGAATTTCGCCAGTTTGGAAATAAGGCATTAATGGCGCGTAGATGGTTTGTTGCTGCTTTAATTTAGAAAGTGCTGAGATCTCATCACTCACGACAATCACACCAAAGTGTGCATTTTCACCTTGAGCATAAACCTCATCTACATTCAGGCTTTCTTTTAAAATACGTTCAATTTCTTGCAGTTCCATTAGGATTTCCGTTTTAATGATGATCAATAAAAGTGCCAATCCAATGAGATAAATTCACTAAATCAGCAAGGGTTAATAACTGTTCTGGCGGATTTATCAACCGCACTTTTTTATTTGGTAACTGCTCACTATCATGTAGAAAATCACACAATAATGCAAAACCAGCAGAATCAATTCGATTGATTTCAGTTAAATCAAATTCAATGAGACTTTGATTCGCTAGCTTTTCTGATAAAAAAGAAGCACGTTGCTGCCATAATGGTAACAACGTGTTGCGGGATAGCTCCCCCGATAATTGGAGAGCTATCTTATCATTGTTTTGGATTAAATCCCACTTTAACGCAGTCATTCGCTTATTTGCTCAATGTCACAGGTGCTGCGGCAGATTTTTGAATTTGAGCTGTTAAAGCATCAATACCTTGTTGACGTAAGATACCGCTCCATTCGTTTTGTTTGGTGACAACCATGCTCACGCCTTCTGCAACCATGTCATAAGCTTGCCATTCGCCAGTTTTACTGTTTTTACGCCATTTGAAATCTAATTTGATTGGCGCTTGTCCACCATTTTGCATGATGTTTACACGAATGCTTACAAGGTTTTTGTCACCTACTTCTTTTGCCGGTTCAATTTGAATATTTTGATCGGTGTAAGCGGTTAACACTTGTGCGTAAGCTTGTTCGATAAAATCGCTGAATGCTTTAAAGAATTTTTCACGTTGTTCTGGTGTGGTTGATTTAAAGTATGAACCTAACACTAAAGAACCTGCATAGTTTACTTGCACGTAAGGTAATAAATCATTACGCACGATAGTACGTAAATAGTTTGGATCCTTTTTAATTTTTGCCTGATTGTTTTTGATATCGGCAAATAACTTATCTGATGCTTGTTGCATCAACACATAAGGGCTCGTTTCTGCACGTACAGTTTGAGTCACAAAAAGTGCAGTCACTGCAAATGCCATTACGCTAAACCATTTTTTAAACTGAGTAAATTTCATCATAAATCTCCTAAATAAAGATTATTATTTGGCTTCAGGTTCTGCTTTGTCAGCATTGCCGTCGGCTTTTTTATCACCGTAAAGGAACTGGCCGATTAAATCTTCCAATACCATTGCGGATTTTGTGTCTTGAATTTGGCTACCGTTTTTTAACATCGCGGTTTCACCATCATCAAAACCCATCGTTAAGGCGATATATTGCTCGCCCAATAATCCAGATGTTTTGATCGATAACGAACTGTTTTCCGGAATTTCTTTATATTCTTCATTAATCGCGATACTAACTTTTGGTAAGTAAGATTTTTCGTCTAACGTAATGTCAGATACGCGACCAATGACTACCCCACCAAGTTTAAGCGGTGCACGGACTTTTAGTCCACCAATATTGTCAAAAGTTGCAGTCACTGTGTAAGATTTTGTTTCACCAAAACCTTGTACGTTTGCTACACGTAAGCCTAAAAACACTAACGCGGCGATACCGAGTAGTAAAAATAGCCCTACCCAAAATTCATATTTAATTGTTTGTCGCATAAAAATACCCTTTTAGCCTGCCCCAAACATAATGGCAGTTAAGATGAAATCGAGCCCAAGAACCACAAGTGATGCGTGGACAACTGTTCTGGTTGTGGCTTGACTGATACCTTCTGATGTCGGAATACAATCATAACCATTGAATAACGCAATCCACACCACGGCAATGGCGAAAAATACGCTTTTAATAAATCCGTTTAGAATGTCATAGCTCCAGCTGACGGCATTTTGCATCACAGACCAAAAGCTACCAGCATCGACACCTTTCCAATCTACGCCGACAAGCGCACCGCCCCAAATACCAATCGCGGTAAAGAGAAGCGCAAGAATTGGCATCGCAATCAGCCCAGCCCAAAAGCGTGGTGCAATCACTCGACGTAATGGATCGACCGCCATCATTTCAAGGCTGGAAAGTTGTTCTGTGGCTTTCATTAAGCCAATTTCAGCCGTTAACGCAGAACCTGATCGACCCGCGAATAAAAGTGCGGTCACTACTGGGCCTAATTCACGTAATAAAGAAAGCGCCACAAGTTGTCCAAGGCTGGTTTCAGCAGAAAAATCGACCAAAACTACATAGCCTTGTAAGCCCAACACCATCCCAATAAATAAACCTGAAAGCAGGATAATCAATAAAGACTGTACACCTAATACGTGTAACTGCTTCACTAATAAAGGAAAATGTTGACGAATTTGTGGCTTACCCACTAATGCACCAAACAACATAAAACCTGAGCGGCCTAATGCACGGAAAAATTTGATTACGCTTCGTCCAAGTGAAGAAATCATATCAACAATCATTTAAATAATTCCTCCACATAATCACCTGCCGGATAATGGAATTTTACCGGACCATCTGCTTCACCTTTCAAGAACTGCACTACTTGCGGATCTTGGCTCGCGAGCAGTTGCTCTGATGTTCCTTCGGCAATCACATGTTTATCCGCAATAATATAAGCATAATCGGCAATGCTTAACACTTCCTGCACATCATGGGAAACCACAATAGAGGTTAAATTCAGTGCTTCATTCAAGCGTTTAATTAAGCTCACAATCACGCCCATGCTGATTGGATCTTGCCCCGTAAACGGCTCATCAAACATGATTAAATCTGGGTCAAGTGCAATCGCACGCGCTAATGCGGCACGACGCGCCATCCCACCAGAAAGCTCCGAAGGCATTAAATCTGCCGCACCGCGTAAGCCCACCGCTTCTAATTTCATCAACACAATTTGGCGAATTAGACTTTCCGGCAAACGGGTATGCTCGCGAATCGGAAATGCCACGTTATCAAACGTGGAAATATCCGTAAATAAAGCGCCTGATTGGAATAACATTCCCATGCGTTTACGTACTTCGTAAAGCTCGCGATTTGATAGACGACAAATATCTTGCCCATCAAACAAAATCTCGCCTTGTTCAGGATACAACTGACCACCAATTAATTTCAGCAACGTGGTTTTCCCGATCCCTGATGGCCCCATAATGGCCGTAATTTTACCCTGTTGGACTTTCAAATTCAGGTTATCGTAAATCACACGCTCACCTCGTTTAAAGGTCAGGTTTTTGACTTCGATTAGATTTTTATTCATTAAAATCTCATTGGTTTTACAAGAGGAAATTTATTTTCCTCTCACGTTAAAAAAGTGCGGTCGTTTTGACTACTATTTTTGTGAAAGGTTCAAGCGACGTTTTAATAACGTCGTGAAGCCACGTAATAACACAAAAATCAATGACAACACATTAATAGGTAAATTACCCAGTGCCGCATAAGGTGTTTTACCTTCTGTTGGCACCATTTTATGCGTCAGTGTGGTTTCCTCAAATTGCGGTGCTTGCGCTTCAATCTTGCCTTTTGCATCAATAAACACTGAAATCCCCGTATTGGTTGCACGAATTAATGGTTTACCTAATTCGAGCGCACGCATTCTAGCCATTTGTAAATGCTGCCAAGGGCCAATGCTATCACCAAACCATGCATCATTAGAAATAGTCAGCAAATAATCCGTTTCTTTTTTCAGATTTTCACGAAGTTGCTCACCAAAAATAATTTCATAACAAATAGCTGGTGCAAAAGCATGTTGCTTAGCCATAAATGACGGCTGTACTGCATCGCCACTTTGGAACGCAGACATTGGCAAATTAAATACAGAATTAAGTGGACGCAACAAACTTTCTAACGGCACATATTCACCAAATGGCACGAGATGATGTTTGCTGTAACGATTTTTTGTCGTCAACTCATAAGGGAAATCAGGATTTCCAGCCGTCACAATGGAATTTAATAATTTACCACTTTGCTCATCACGGTACACGGTGCCAATCATCACTTCCGTGTTTTTCTCTTTTGCGACTTTATCTAACGCTTCAAAAAATGGCGTAATGGCATTTTCAAGGGTAGGTAATGCCGACTCGGGCAAAATAATCAAATCAGACTTGCCTAAATGTGCCAAAATTTGTTTTTGATAGATGTCTACCGTAGCATAAAGATATTCAGGATCCCATTTTAAATTTTGCTCAATATTGCCTTGTGCAAGTGTGACGGTTAGCCCTTTATCTTCTTTGGGTTGAACAAAATTCACTTTACCGGCATAAGCACTTAATCCACCCACAACCAATAATAGCAACGCATTTACGCCAACTAAATTCCATTGTTTTTTCGAGAGTGAAAAAACAAGATTAAAAATGACCGCACTTGCCCAAACGGTAAAGAATGTCATCCCCGTGACACCAAAGATCGGCGCGATCCCGTAACACCAAATTGATGAATGCTGACATTTAACCAACTTACACCAAAACAGAAAAAGCCCATCGACCACAAAAAGGTGGCTAAAAGTGCGGTTGATTTTTTGGTATTTTTCGCCACAAAAAGCAATCCGCCCAAGGATACGTAGGCTAATCCCCAATAATCAAACGGCGAAAAGGCAAACACGCCAATCACACCAGAAATCAGGGCAATAAGATAAATCACTAACTTATTCATTTTATCAATACTATAAAAAAATATTCCCCCTCTTCAGCAAAGAGGGGGCTTAGAATACAGCGAAACGATGTAGCTTATTCAGCTTGTTCTTCCACGCCTTCCATATCCGATAAATGCTCATCCGGTACGGTTACGCGTACCTGAATTAAACGACGACTATCGGCAGAAGTGACTTTAAATTGAATATTTTCTAAGGTAATTTCTTCACCTCGTTTAGGCAGATAACCAAAAGCTTGCATAATCAAACCGCCAATGGTATCCACTTCTTCATCATCAAAATGCGTATTGAATTGCGCATTAAAATCATCAATATCCGTTAACGCACGCACCGCATAAGTATGACGAGAAAGCTGACGAATATCTGCGACATCTTCCTCATCAAATTCGTCTTCAATATCGCCCACAATTTGTTCGAGAATATCTTCGATGGTCACCAACCCTGATACCGCACCAAACTCATCCACCACAATCGCCATATGGAAACGTTCAGAACGAAACTCTTTTAACATACGATCGACGCGTTTACTTTCTGGCACAATCACAACTGGACGTAACAACTTGGAAAGTTCGAACTCTTCCGCATCCTCACGTAAAAACTTAAGCAAATCTTTTGCGTGCAAAATACCTTCAATATTATCACGGTCATCCGTATCTGCAATCACAGGAAAACGAGAGTGAGCAGATTCAATAATGGTATTCAAGCAGGCATCGAGATCTTGATTCGATTCAATAAATACGATTTGCGAGCGAGGAATCATGATATCACGTACACGAAGCTCGGCGATTTCCATTACCCCCTCAATCATCTCACGGGTATTTTGATCGATTAAATCGTTTTGTTCAGAATCGCGAATCACTTCCACGAGTTCTTCACGGTTTTTTAGCTCACCTTGGAAAAAGCGGCCAATAAGTGATTGGAAAAAAGATTTTTTAGTTGTTTCAGTTTGATTACTCGAATGTTCTTCGTTCATAAAATTAAATGTGTTACTGTCGGATTGACTGCGTAAAAAGTAGCATATTTTGACAAAAATCGCAAAAAACTTAAGCTAAATGGCTGAAAATAAAGTGCGGTTAAAAACACGAAAATTTTTAACCGCACTTTTACTTTAAAACTCTAGTCGTTGCGTAACCCCTTCCTCTGGCTCTTGACTTCGGAAAATCAGCCATAATCTCAACACATCAATCATTATTCCACGATGCAACGTAAGATAAAGCGGAAATCTGTGCAAGATATACACCATTTGGATAAGTGTATAATATCCGTTCAACACGGATATTACCTAAGGCGGAATGACCACCGAGCATGACTGTCATAAGATACCTCTACTCTAAACTGAAAAATAAACTTCATTGCTTATATTGGGTTCAGATAGTAAGAAGTCATACCAATTAGATAAAATGATCTTAAATTGGTCAAACTCAAGATAATCATCAGGATATTCTTCATCTCCCCAATAAATAGTTACTTTATCTAACGAGATTAGCGCACCTAAGGTTTGTCCCCACATATCATATTCAGAAATTTCTTTTTTAGATATTTTATCAATCTCTTCAAGACTATTTTTTATCCACTTTTGTAAATGGCTTATACCTAATCCCTCATCATCAATTAAAAAATGAGTTATATTTAAATCTTCATTTATATTTAGAATAGAACAATGTGGTTCTAAAGATCCATCTTTCCACATATCTATCCAACTAAACTTAACATTTATCATATGCTACTTGTCTCCCATAACTGGATAAACTGTAGTTTTAGGTTCTTTGTATCCTTTTACTTCTACATAGGGGGTGATATTTTCCAATATTCATCTTATGGATAATATTTTTTACCCAACAAATTAATATTTTCTAATATTTCATCATTTGTCATATAGAAACCAGGTTCTATTATACTAATCAGATCCAATGCAAAATCACGAAACTCCTCTCTCCAATCAATTGATGAATTCATCAATTCTAAGGCTCGATAAGAAATCTCCTGTTCTGATGCATTATTACTTACCATGGATCTAATTTCATTTATAAAGTCTTGTTCACTATATCTGATCATTTTTATTTCCCAATTAAACTAACATATCAACGAATGAGCATTAGTATGTTGAGATTATCGATAAGCTATTACCTAATACATTCAAATATACCTTAAATACTCTATTCATAAGAATAAAAAATGCGGTTAAAAATACAATATTTTTTAACCGCACTTTCAAGGATTACCTATTTAAACCTAAACTCTGTCCACTGGTAATAGCGTTCACCTGCTTTTTGAATACCGCCATAATTTTGCCATTCTGGGTGGTTTGGGGTATCGGGAAGACATTGTGTTTCAAGAGCTATGCCGCTGAAATCTTGATAAGTGCCACCTTCACGAGTTGGAGTGCCTGCAAGATAGTTTCCCGTATAAACCTGTAACGCGGCTTGGGATGTGAGCACTTCAAGGCTTAAATCTTCATTAGAGGAAGTCAATAATACGCAAGGTTTTTGCCATGCTTTATTAACAATAAAGGAATGATCGTAACCTTTTGTTACCACTTGATCGCCTTGTTGGAAATCTTGTGCGATTGGTTTTGCCACACGAAAATCAAAGCTAGTATTCACCACATGTTTAAGTGGTGAATTTGGAATGCCTTCACCATCAACTGGCAGATAGAAATCCGCATTAAGGCGTAGTGTATGATTTCGTACATCACTGCCCTGCTCAGCATTTTCTAAATTGAAATAAGCGTGGTTTGTTAAATTAAGCGCGGTATCTTTATCACTTTCTGCTTCGTACTCAATTTTTACGCTATTTTCATCAGTCAGCGTGTAAAGCACATTAACTTGTACATGGCCTTCAAAACCTTGATCTCCATCAGGAGACACAAGAGAAAAACGCACAAAATTCTGACCGCACTCTTCGACTTTCCAACGGCGTTTATCAAAGCCTTCTTTACCACCATGTAATTGATGTTTGCCTTGATTAGCGACCAGCTGGATTGTTCGCTCACCTAATGCAAATTGGGCGTTAGCAATACGGTTCGCATATCGCCCTACGCTTGCCCCCAAATAAGCAGTTTGATGAGGATAATCGTCCACTTTGCAGCCGAGTAACACTTCTCGCAACTCACCATTCACAGGGACTTTACAAGAAAGCCAAGTGGCTCCCCAATCCATAAATTGCACAGTCATGCCATTTGAATTGGTGAGTTGAACAAGTTGATAAGGCTGTCCATTTGGTGCATTGAACGCCGTTTTTTCTAGCATAGACTCACTCCTTGTGAGGCAGTGCAAACGTAGAAATCTTCTTTTAAGCCAGTTTGTTTTTCATAATTATCGGCAATGATTTTACGCACGGCTTCGACTTTATCATGAGGAGCAAGGGCAACAATGCAACCACCGAAACCACCGCCGGTCATTCTCGCGCCACCAGTTTTACCAATGACTAATTGAGCGAGTTCCACAAGATAATCAATTTGTGGCACAGTAATCTCGAAATCATCACGCATGGACTCGTGAGATTGCCCCATTAATTCGCCTAATTTTGTTAAATCGTTATGTTTTAATGCTTCAACCGCATCAAGTACACGTTGATTTTCAGTCACTACATGGCGTGCACGTTTGGCCACCAAAGAATTAAGTGCGGTCAATTCTGCTTCTCTTTTTTGAAATTCTTCTACTGACACATCACGTAAGGCTTTTACGCCAAAAAACTCTGCGGCTTTTTCACATTGCCAGCGGCGTGTGTTGTATTCACCCGTGACCAAATCATGCGGTACATTTGAGTTCACAATAATGACGGCGACATCTTTTGGCACAGGTGTCGGTTGTGTTTCTAAGCTACGGCAATCAATCATTAAGAGATGATCTTTTTGTCCTAAAGCGGAAATTAATTGATCCATGTTCCCGCAATTTGCGCCTACAAATTTGTTTTCAGCTTTTTGACCAATTAAAGCAATTTCTGTATGTGTTAAAGGTAAATCACCGAGTTGTTGGCAGAACTTACCCGTCGCCACTTCAAGCGCTGCAGAAGAACTTAAACCGGAAGAATGTGGCACATTGCCGGAAATTACTAAATCAGCGCCTTGTTTAAATTGCGGGCAGCGTTCTTGAATAAATTTCACGACACCGCGCACATAATTCGCCCATTTTTGCTCACTTTGAGGGAAATCTTCATTAAGAGAAAAGGTATCCTCAAGATCAAGATCTGCGGCATAAACATTCCAAATATGATCAGCACGTTTTGATCCCGCAATGGCTGTACCATAATTGATCGCACAAGGCATCACAAAGCCATCGTTGTAATCCGTATGTTCGCCGATAATGTTTACACGACCAGGCGCATACACGGTCAGTTCAGGTTGCTTGTTATATTTTTGCGTAAAAATGTGTTGGGATTTTTGGACTGGAGTCATATTATTTTCCTTTATCTTTCACACTCCCTCTTAACTCAAGAGAGAAATTATTGCTTAACGTTCTTTATAATGTACTTCGCTTAACGCACGTAATCTTTCTGCGGCTTGTTCTGCGGTGAGGTCACGTTGGCTTTCACCTAACATTTCATAACCCACCATAAATTTGCGAACCGTAGCTGAACGCAATAATGGTGGATAAAAATGCGCATGAAGCTGCCAATGTTCGTTATCTTCGCCATTAAATGGTGCTGCATGGAAGCCCATCGAATAAGGGAAAGACGTTTCAAATAAGTTGTCGTATTTCGTTGCCAGCTTTTTCAAGATCACAGCAAGATCTTTAGCTTGAGCATCGGTTAATTCTGTTAAGCGTTTGACATGCACTTTTGGCAATAACAAGGTTTCAAACGGCCACACAGCCCAATAAGGCACTACCGCAACCCAATGTTCGGTTTCCACCACAATACGTTCTTTTTTCTCTAATTCTTTTTGAACGTAATCTACTAAAAGTACCGAACCGTGTTTTTCATAATAATTTCGTTGAGCAACATCTTCGCGAGCAACTTCATTCGGCAAAAAGCTGTTTGCCCAAATTTGTCCGTGCGGATGGGGATTGGAGCATCCCATTGCCGCGCCTTTATTTTCAAAAATCTGTACCCACTGATATTTTTGACCCAGTTCACGCAATTGCGCTTGCCACACTTTAATCACTTCTTCAATTTCAAGTGCGGTCAATAATGGTAATGTTTTACTGTGATCTGGCGAAAAACAAATAACACGGCTTTCACCACGAGCTTGGCTCATTTGGAAAAGCGGATCGGCAGATTGCTCTGGCGCTGGTGTATCTTCTAATAAAGCCGAGAAATCATTTTTGAATACATAAGGTTTATGGTAATCCGGATTAGGTTCGCCAGTGATACGTTTATTACGCGGGCAAAGATAACAATTTGGATCGTGGCTTGGCTTTTGTTCCTCACTCACTTTTTCTTGTTGCCCCTGCCATGGACGTTTAGCACGATGTGGTGAGACTAAAACCCATTGGTCAATTAACGGATTATAACGACGATGTGGATGATCTGTCGGTTCAAATACGGTTTCGCTCATATTTTTGCTCCAAAATGTAAACGATTACAAAATTTTCTTCATAAGATAACAAATTAAAAAAAATAAACCGTGATCATTATCACAAAATCAGTAAATAAGGCACCACTCCAATCTCTTTTTTGTGACGAATGTAGCATTTTTGAAAGTAACCGCTTTCAATTTTACTCAAATTTACTATGATAATTATTATGAAAAAATGAATGAGAGCCCAGTTATGCCTACAATTCGAGATGTTGCTGAATTAGCTTGCGTGTCGGTTGCCACTGTTTCCCGAGTTATTAATCACTCTCCCTCCGTAAGTGAAAAAACCCGTTATTCAGTTCAACGTGCGATGGAGGTTTTAAATTATCAACCCAATGCAAACGCACAAGCTCTGGCGGTACAAAATACTGATACCATCGGCGTGGTGGTTACTGATGTAACGGATCCCTTCTTTGCTATCTTGGTCAAATCAGTCGATAAAGTGGCTGAAGAGCATCAAAAAACGATTTTGATCGGTATTGGATACCACCATGCAGAAAAAGAGCGTGAAGCCATTGATACCTTGCTGCGCAAGCGTTGTAGCTGTTTAGTCGTTCATTCCAAAGCCCTTTCTGACGAAGAATTACGTCATTATCTTGAAAATGTACCGGGTATGGTTGTGATTAACCGTGTGATTTCAGGTTATGAAAATCGTTGCGTCAGTCTTGATAACCGACAAGGTACCTATCTCGCGACTGAAATGCTGATTCGTTATGGTCATAAGCACATCGCCTACATTGGCTCTAATCACGGTATTTTAGATGAAACCGAACGTAAAGAAGGTTATTTGGCCGCTTTAAGAGATCATCACTTTCCTATTGTCGAACAAGCCATTGTGCATAATTCGCCGGATTTTGAAGGCGGTGAAAAGGCAATGATTGATTTATTAAGCTATAACTCTAACTTAACCGCTGTGGTGGCCTATAACGATACAATGGCAGCGGGTGCAATTTCCGTTTTAAATGAAAACAATATCAAAGTCCCGAAACAATTTTCCATTGTGGGATTCGATGATATGCCGATTGCTCGATATTTAATTCCGAAGCTCACTACTGTTCGCTATCCAATTGATTTAATGGCAAATTATGCAGCAAAACTGGCATTAAGTTTAGTCGATTCATCTATTGTCACACCGACTGTTGTTCAATTTAATCCAACATTAGTGAGACGGTTTTCCGTAGAAAATGCAATAAAACCGTGATGGAGATCACAAATTTAAACATTGCTATGTAATCGTTTTCATTTATGTGAGTTTGATCACAGATTAACAGTTTTGATTTCGTTATGATGGATTCAGTTGCAATAGATGTACGCAACATTCCTCTATTTGATATATAAAAAATCAACAATAAAATCTCTTTCTCTACATAGGAGCGTTTTTATGAAAAAAACAGCAGTATTAAGTGCAGTCGCTTTAGCAATCGGTTTAGGTTCAGCAACTTCAGGTTTCGCAGCCGATAACCGCAT
>JAGZXE010000065.1:0-19118 GCA_018378615.1 Parahaemophilus parainfluenzae | reverse complement strand
GCAATTAAATCCACTTGTGAAAAGGTCTCTAAAGCACGTTGTGTAATATCTTGTAAATTCCCGATTGGCGTGGCGACAATATATAAAATTCCGGTTAAATCATTCATTTTTGTTTGCTTTTACATTGTGAGATAAGTAAGATCGCCCATTATTGATTTATTCATTATGGAGCGAATATGTCTATTCTATTACAAGGCGGTCGTTTTAAAAAACGTTTAATGCCGATTTTATTGTCTGTTGCGTTAGCAGGTTGTTCTAACTTATTTGGCAGCAGCTTTACCCAAACATTACAACGTGATGCCAATGCAAGTTCTGAATTTTATATGAACAAATTAGGGCAAACACAGGATAAAGAAGATCAACAAACATACAAACTCTTAGCTGCTCGTGTATTAATTTCTGAAAATAAAGTACCTCAAGCGGAAGAGTTATTAACGGAGTTAGTTGACTTAAATGAAGCACAACAATTAGATCGTACGTTAATTGAAGCTCGCATTGCCGCAGCAAAAGGTAATAATGATGTGGCTGAAGGTAAATTACGTGCACTCGATCTGACTAAATTAAGTCCATCACAAAAATCTCGTTATTACGAAACCTTTGCTCAAACAGCAGAAAATCGTAAAGACGTGATTGAAGCGGTAAAAGCGCGTATCAAAATGGATGAAAATTTAACAGATATGCAACGTCGTAAAGATAATGTTGATAAAACGTGGTCGTTACTCCGTTCTGCGAATGCCGCTGTCATCAATAATGCCTCAGATGAAGGTAGTGCGGCATTAGGCGGTTGGCTCACCTTAATTAAAGCTTATAATGACAACATCCGTCAGCCAGTACAACTAAGCCAAGCGTTACAAAGCTGGAAATCAGCTTATCCAAATCACGTTGCGGCAACCTTTTTCCCGAAAGAGCTAGAAAGCTTGTTGAATTTCCAACAAACAAATTTAGCTCAAATTGGTTTAGTCTTACCTTTAAGTGGCGATGGCCAAATTTTAGGTACAACGATTCAATCAGGTTTTAACGATGCAAAAGGTGACTCAACCATTCCAGTACAAGTGTTTGACTCATCAACTACCCCGATTAATGACATTATTGCACAGGCAAAAGCATCGGGTATTAAAGCATTAGTGGGTCCATTACTTAAACAAAACGTCGATGCCATCATTGCGAATCCTAGCGCAGTACAAGACATGGATGTGCTCACATTAAATGCGACAGCAAATACTCAAGCAATTAACCAAGTCTGTTATTACGGTTTATCTCCAGAAGATGAAGCAGAATCTGCTGCGAACAAAATGTGGAAAGATGGTATTCGCAATCCAATCGTTGCAATGCCGCAAAATGATTTAGGACAACGTGTTGGTAATGCATTCAACGTACGTTGGCAACGTTTAGCGGGTACAGATGCGAATATCCGCTACTATAACTTACCAGCTGATATTACCTACTTCTTCCAAGGTGCGCCGCAAGATACAAGTGCACTTTATGTCATCTCTTCACCAGATGAATTGGCTGAAATTAAAGGTTATTTAGATACCAGCAATCCGAATGTCCGTATCTATGCAAGCTCTCGTTCTAACGCGGCAAGTAATACACCAGAATACTATGCGAAAATGAATGGCGTTCAATTTAGTGATATTCCATTCTTTAAACAAAGCGATTCTTCACAATATCAAAAAGCAAGATGGTAACGTGGTAGCGGTTGCGAACTAATCCATGTTTTCATTAAAACGTCAACAAGGGGCGGGCTTTGAACATCAAGCCCGCCTTTTCTTAGAGGCTAAGGGGCTTAAATTCATCGCGGCGAATCAACATTTCAAATGCGGTGAATTAGATCTCATTATGCAAGACGGACAAACTATTGTATTTGTTGAAGTTCGTCAACGATCCAGTTCAGCATTCGGATCCGCTGTTGAAAGCGTGGATTGGCAAAAGCAACAAAAATGGCTAGATGCCGCAAATTTATGGCTTGCCAAACGCAACCTAAGTCTTGAAGATGCGGATTGTCGTTTTGATCTTATCGCCTTTGGAAAAACCGCCAGTGATATCCAATGGATTCCTAATTTTCTCGATTAACCTTTTCCGATTATGTTACAAAAAGTTAAAGATATTTATAGCGAAAGTATTCAGATTCAAATCTCTGCTTCGAGTCTATTATCAGAAAACATTGCCACCGCCACACAAATGGTGATGCAATGTTTATTAAGTGGTCATAAAGTCATTGCCTGTGGTGTCGCTCGTTCTTACGCGAATGCGCAATTCTTAGTGTCAAATTTGCTTAATCGTTATGATTTTGAGCGCCCTAGCCTGCCATCCGTACATCTTAGCCTTGAAAGTGCGGTCGGTTCTTCACTGGTTTTTGATCAACCTATCGATCAGCTTTATCAACATCAATTTAACGCTATCGCGAAGCCCGGTGACTTATTGATCGCCTTTGCGCCTCTTGGTACAGAAAAAGCGGTGCTAAATACGATTGCGAATGCCGTCAATAAAGAAATTCAGGTCATTGCCTTAACCGGTGCAAACAATGATGCGATTCAAGGTGTATTAGCTGAAGCGGATTTAGAAATCTCTATTCCGGCGACGAAAGAAGCGCGCATTTTGGAAAATCATTTATTCGTTATTAATGCACTGTGTGAGCTTGTTGATAGCACGCTTTTCCCAAGAGCTTGACATTAAAGGCTTTTCCAACCAAACTATTTCTAAAATTAATTGACTAATTAGTTAACTCACTCATTTTATAAAAAGGAGATTAATGATGAAATTAACCCCATTTAAAAAACTCGCCTTCGTACTTGGTGCCTCTATTATGTTACAAGGTTGTGTGGCTGCTGTACTTGGTGGTGCAGCTGCAGGTGTTAAAGTTGCAACAGATCCTCGCACAATGGGGACCCAAGTCGATGATGAAACGTTAGAAGTGAAAGTTGAAAATGCATTAGATAAAGATGCACAAATTAAATCGGAAGGTCGTGTACATGCCGTTTCTTATAGTGGCCGTGTATTATTAATTGGTCAAGTGCCGAGTGAAAGCGTCAAAGAAACCGCGACCAGTCTTGCAAAAGGCGTGGACGGTGTGAATGATGTCTATAACGAATTACGTGTGGGCAATAAAATTAACTTTGGTCAAATTACCAAAGACAGTTGGATTACCACACAAATCAAATCAAAACTCTTCGTTGGCGATAATGTAAAAGCAACAGATGTGAAAGTGATCACCGAAAATGGTGAAGTATTCTTACTCGGAAACGTCACTCAATCACAAGGTGACTCAGCAGCAGAAATTGCAAGTAAAGTTACCGGTGTTCAAAAAGTCGTCAAAGTATTTAAGTACTTGAATTAATTTAATTTTTAAACTTTAAAGTGCGGTCAAAAATCATCTCGTTTTTGACCGCACTTTTTTCTTTACAAAGATTTACAAAAAAGATCCTGCCTAAAAAAACATCACTTGAAAGATAAGTCATTTATTTTAAATGACTTATCTTTTGTCAATAATATAAGTAAAAAATTTACTGCTTGAATTCAATTTTAAAACACTCTATCTTGTGCACCGTCATTTTCCACAACACTATATCTTGTGTTTTATTCAATTCATTTCTCTAGTAGGTTTATCTCCCATGAACAAAGGATTAATGGTTACAAAGCGCGATGGTACGCTTGAACAAATCAATTTAGACAAAATTCACCGTGTGATTACTTGGGCGGCTGAAGGCTTGGAAAACGTCTCTGTTTCTCAAGTTGAATTGCGTTCTCATATTCAATTTTATGAAGGTATTCGCACGTCTGATATTCACGAAACGATTATTAAAGCAGCAGCAGACCTAATCAGCAAAGATACCCCTGATTATCAATATCTTGCTGCACGCCTTGCCGTTTTCCATTTACGTAAAAAAGCGTATGGCCATTTTGATCCACCTCGTTTATACGATCATGTAAAAAAATTAGTGCGTATGGGCAAATATGATCCTGCCCTTTTAGCCGACTATACTCGTGAAGAATGGGATGAAATGGATGGGTTTATTGATCACTGGCGTGATATGACCTTTTCTTATGCCGCAGTAAAACAATTAGAAGGAAAATACTTAGTTCAAAACCGTGTAACCGGTGAGATTTATGAATCTGCACAATTCCTTTATTTATTAGTTGCAGCGAGCTTATTCTCAAAATATCCACAAGAAACCCGTTTGGATTACATTCGTCGTTTCTACGATGCAACCTCAACCTTTAAGATTTCTTTACCAACGCCTATTATGGCGGGGGTTCGTACGCCTACTCGTCAATTCAGCTCTTGCGTATTGATTGAATGTGGTGACAGCTTAGACTCTATCAATGCTACCTCTGCAGCAATCGTAAAATACGTTTCACAACGTGCAGGTATCGGGGTGAATGCAGGAGCAATTCGTGCGTTAGGTAGCCCTATTCGTGGTGGTGAAGCATTCCATACAGGCTGTATTCCATTCTATAAACATTTCCAAAGTGCCGTCAAATCTTGTTCACAAGGTGGCGTACGTGGCGGTGCGGCGACAGTTTACTACCCGATTTGGCACTTAGAAGTTGAAAGCTTATTAGTATTGAAAAATAACCGTGGCGTGGAAGATAACCGTGTTCGTCACATGGACTACGGCGTACAGTTAAACAAATTAATGTATCAACGCTTAATTAAAGGCGCAGACATTACTTTATTCAGTCCTTCAGATGTACCTGGACTTTATGAAGCTTTCTTTGCGGATCAAGATAAATTTGAAGAACTTTACGTGAAATACAAACAGGATCCAAATATCCGCAAACGTTCTGTAAAAGCCGTTGAGTTATTCTCTTTATTAATGCAAGAACGTGCATCAACCGGTCGTATTTATATCCAAAACGTGGATCACTGTAATACTCACTCACCGTTTGATCCGCTTGTTGCGCCTGTGCGTCAATCTAACTTATGTTTAGAAATAGCATTGCCAACTAAACCATTACAACATTTCCATGATGAAAATGGTGAAATTGCCCTTTGTACACTTTCTGCATTCAACTTGGGTAAATTAGATGATTTAGACGAGTTAGATAACCTGGCAGATCTTGCAGTACGTGCATTAGATGCATTACTTGATTACCAAGACTACCCTGTTCCTGCGGCGAAACGTTCTTCATTAGGTCGTCGTTCACTTGGTATCGGTGTGATTAACTATGCGTATTACTTGGCGAAAAATGGCGTGCGTTATTCTGATGGCTCAGCGAACGATTTAACTCACCGTACATTTGAAGCGATTCAATACTATCTATTGAAAGCCTCCATGAACTTAGCGAAAGAATTAGGTGCATGTGAATACTTCAATGAAACCAATTATGCAAAAGGTATTTTACCAATCGATACGTACAAGAAAGATATCGATAACTTAACGCAAGAACCATTGCATTATGATTGGGAAACGTTACGTCAAGAAATCAAAGAATTCGGTTTACGTAATTCAACCTTAACCGCATTAATGCCATCAGAAACCTCTTCACAGATTTCTAACGCAACAAATGGTATCGAGCCACCACGTGGTCATGTAAGTATTAAAGCGTCAAAAGATGGTATCTTAAGACAAGTGGTACCGGATTATGAAAACTTAAGTGATAACTACGAGTTGCTTTGGGATATTCCAAGTAATGATGGTTACTTACACTTAGTAGGCATTATGCAAAAATTCGTCGACCAAGCGATCTCTGCAAACACCAACTACGATCCAAAACGTTTTGAAGATGGTAAAGTGCCGATGAAAGTATTGTTAAAAGATCTTTTAACCGCTTACAAATACGGCTTAAAAACACTCTACTATCAAAACACCCGTGATGGTGCTGAAGACAGCCAAGAAGATTTAGATGATGGCTGTGCAGGCGGTGCTTGTAAGATTTAATAATTTAGGTGGGCTTGTTTACAAGTCCGCCTTTTGATATTTTAGGCAATCAATCATTAAGTGGGTAAAAGCCCGCTATAAGTAAGGATATAACATGGCATACACTACTTTCTCACAAACTAAAAACGACCAATTAAAAGAGCCAATGTTCTTTGGTCAAAATGTTAACGTTGCACGTTATGATCAACAAAAATATGAGACATTTGAAAAGCTCATTGAAAAACAACTTTCTTTCTTCTGGCGTCCAGAAGAAGTGGATGTCTCGCAAGACCGTATCGACTATGCCGCGTTACCTGAGCATGAAAAACATATTTTCATCAGTAACTTAAAATATCAAACCTTATTAGATTCTATTCAAGGCCGTAGTCCGAACGTTGCATTGTTACCGTTAGTGTCTATCCCTGAATTAGAAACCTGGATTGAAACTTGGACCTTCTCTGAAACCATCCACTCTCGTTCTTACACACACATTATTCGTAACATTGTGAACGACCCATCTATCGTGTTTGATGATATCGTGACGAACGAAGAAATCATCAAACGTGCACGTGACATTTCGTCTTACTACGATGATTTAATCCGTGATAGCCAACTTTACAGCCTGTACGGTGAAGGTACTTACACGGTAGATGGTAAAGAATGTGTGGTGACATTACGTAATTTGAAAAAACAACTTTACCTTTGCTTAATGAGTGTAAACGCACTTGAAGCGATTCGTTTCTATGTATCTTTCGCTTGCTCATTTGCTTTTGCAGAACGTCAATTAATGGAAGGTAATGCGAAAATCATTAAATTCATCGCACGTGATGAAGCCTTACACTTAACGGGTACACAGCACATTTTAAACATTATGGCTGCAGGTCAAGACGATCCTGAAATGGCTGAAATTGCAGAAGAATGTAAACAAGAAGCCTATGATTTATTCTTAGCGGCAGCGGAACAAGAAAAAGAATGGGCGGATTACTTGTTCAAAGATGGGTCAATGATTGGTTTGAACAAAGATATTTTAGTGCAATACGTAGAATATATCACCAATATCCGTATGCAAGCGGTAGGTCTTCCATTACCATTTGGTGCACGTTCTAACCCAATTCCATGGATTAACGCATGGCTTGTTTCTGATAACGTACAAGTGGCGCCACAAGAAGTGGAAGTGAGTTCTTACCTTGTTGGTCAAATTGACTCTAAAATCGATACCAACGATTTCGGTGATTTCGATCTTTAATTAATCACGCTATACAAAGAGCGGTCAATATTTTCATCATTTAAAACCGTTGGAAAATTGACCGCTCTTTTTTTGCATGAATATCAAGACATAGTGATAAACGCATTGATTAAAAAAATAGCACAATTTCGCTTTCCTGCATTTATCGCCAACACTTTTCCCATAAAACAGATGACTTCATTAAAAAAGGCTTAACAAAAAACCATGCTATGGGTAGAATAGAAGAAACCTGTTTATTTTCAATAAATCACATTCTAATTACAAACTAGCGAGGTAAAGGATATGTCAGAACAAGAAGTGAAAGAATTAGATCTCAATGGCGAAATGCTCGTTCGCCGTGAAAAATTAGCCGCATTACGTAAAAAAGGTAATGCGTTCCCGAATCAATTCCGTCGTGACGCCCTTGCTCAAGATTTACATGATAAGTACGAAGCCGAAGATGGTGAAGTATTAAAAGAAAAAGCCATTGAAGTTGCCGTTGCAGGTCGTATTATGACTCGTCGTGCAATGGGTAAAGCCACCTTTATTACCTTGCAAGATATGAGTGGCAAAATCCAATTATATGTTGCTCGTGATAACCTTCCTGAAGGCGTTTATTCTGAAGATGTCGGTAACTGGGATTTAGGCGATATCATTGGGGTGAAAGGCACACTTTTCAAAACCAAAACCAATGAATTAACCATCAAAACCACTGAAGTTCAACTTTTAACCAAAGCACTTCGTCCGTTACCAAACAAATTCCATGGTTTAACAGACATGGAAGCCCGTTATCGTCAACGTTACTTAGATTTAATTTCTAACGAAGAATCTCGTCGTACTTTTGTGATTCGTTCAAAAGTGGTGGCGGGTATTCGTGAATTCTTTATTTCTAAAGGTTTCATGGAAGTTGAAACTCCAATGCTACAAGTGATTCCAGGTGGTGCATCTGCTCGTCCATTTATCACTCACCACAATGCATTAGACGTTGATATGTACCTTCGTATTGCGCCAGAACTTTACTTAAAACGTTTAGTGGTTGGTGGTTTTGAACGTGTCTTCGAATTAAACCGTAACTTCCGTAATGAAGGAGTTTCTGTTCGTCATAACCCTGAATTCACCATGCTTGAATACTACCAAGCTTATGCGGATTATCATGATTTAATGGATAATACCGAAGAATTATTGCGTAAATTAGCGATTGATATTCTTGGTACCACCATTGTGAAATACGGTGATTTAGAATTTGACTTCGGCAAACCATTTGAACGTATTACATTACATGATGCAACCATTAAATATGGTGCTGATAAAGGTATCGTAAAAGAAGATCTTTATGATTTCGATCGTGCAAAAGCAACCGCTGAACGCTTAGGTATCGAAGTACAAAAATCTTGGGGTTTAGGCTCTATCGTGAATGCGATCTTTGAAGAAGTAGCTGAACATCACTTAATTCAACCAACCTTGTGAAGGTTTAGGTATCGACCGCTTAGCAATGCTTTTCGCTAACGCACCATCTATCCGTGATGTGATCCTCTTCCCTGCAATGCGTCAAAAATAATTAAATTAAAATAACATAAAAGGAAGTCTATCGGCTTCCTTTTTTATTATTTAAAAGTGCGGTCATTTTTAACCGCACTTTCATAAAAAAGAGATAACCGCTTTCACCGTTATCCCTTTTACATTCCAATTGAAATTATTTACCCCAAACTTCTTCCGCGATACTACGGATAAATTCGAGTTTTTTCCATTGTTGTTCTTCTGTCAGAATATTCCCTTCTTCTGTTGAAGCAAAACCACATTGTGGACTTAAGCAAAGTTGATTGATATCCACATATTGTGCTGCTTCTTTAATACGAGCAATAATTTCATCACGGTTTTCTAACTCACCCGATTTTGAGGTTACTAATCCTAACACCACTTGTTGATTCTTAATAAAGCGTAAAGGTTTGAAATCGCCTGCACGATCACTGTCATACTCCAAGAAGAAACCATCTACATTACAATGACCAAATAAGGTTTCTGCGATAGGCTCATAACCACCTGCCGAGAACCACGTTGAACGGAAGTTACCACGACAAATATGCATTGTAATCGCTAAATCAGCTGGTTTCGCAGCTACGATTTTGTTTAACATATACACATAATCTTTAGCAATCTGATCTAAATCTAAACCGCGTTCAGTATAGGTTTTACGTTTATCTTCCGCACAGAACTCGCCCCAACTGGTATCATCCAACTGTAAGTTACGGCAGCCTAATTTATAGAAGATATTCATCGCATCAATATAAGCATCAGCAATATCATCTAATAACAACTGATTGTTATCTTTATAACGTTCAATTGGCTGATAATCTGTGGCTCGTACTGTACAAATTAAATGAAGCATAGACGGAGAAGGAATGGTTAATTTAACTTCAGTCTCCCCTGCCATTTTTTGCAATGAGCGGTAATGCTCTACGAAAGGATGGCTCTCTGAAAAACCGATCTTATCCACAATTTTTAACGTTTTCGGACGGACATTATCGTGCTTAAATTGCACTGAAAATTTTTCAGCATCCACTTCTTTCACGCCATCTAATGCCGCTAAGAAATCTAAATGCCAAAAAGTACGACGAAATTCACCATCGGTCACTGCATGTAATCCAACATTTTTTTGATGTTCAACCAATTTAGCAATTTCTGCATCTTCAACTTGCGTTAAATCAGCACAAGAAATATCACCACAACTGCATTGATGACGAGCCTGTTTTAAATTCTCTGGACGTAAAAAACTGCCTACAATATCAAAACGATATGGCGCAGAAGTCCGAATTGTGGCATTTGGAAAAAGTTTACTCATTTTGCTTTCCTATATTTAATTAATTCTAAGATAGACTGAGTGTAACAAAATTAACGTCCTCATTAAAGATTTAGACGTCTAGATGGATGTGAATTTTATTGTGATTTTATATGAATGGAATTGATATAAAAAGAAAAGTGCGGTCATTTCTAACCGCACTTTAGTTTGAAATAAAAACTAACTTACAAAACTAGACACATAAGAAATTATGGTTTTTCCACTTAATATTGCCATGATAATCACAACAAACCAGCCAGCAAAAGCTAAACAAATTGGGTGTTTATAGCTACCAACAATATTACTTCGATAAGCGGCTAATAAAATCAAGGCTAGTGCTATTGGTAAAATTAAACCATTTAGGGTTCCCACAAAAACGAGTACAGCAGCAGGTTTCCCTACAGTGACAAGAACTGCTGTAGAAACCACAATAAATCCAATAATCCAACAGTTTCTATTTCGTTCAATTGTCGGACAAAGGCTCGTGAGGAATGATACCGATGTATAAGCGGCACCAATAACTGATGTGATAGAAGCTGCCCAAATCACTACTCCAAATAAGATTTGGCCAAAATGGCCTGCCACGAATTCAAAAGGCGTTTCTGCCGGATTTTTAGGATTCAGCGGAATCCCTTTGGCGACAATACCAAGCACTGCAAGGAATAATACAACACGCATAGTAGAGGCGATTAAAATAGCCGATACAGAGCTACGACTCACTTCAGCCATCGCTTTTTCACCTTGGATCCCCGCGTCTAGTAAGCGGTGAGCGCCAGCAAAGGTAATATATCCCCCTACGGTTCCTCCAACTAATGTCACAATTGCGATAGGATCAATTTGCTCTGGAATAAAGGTACGGTATGCTGCTTCTACCACTGGCGGTTCTGTTTTAAACATGACATACAAAGTCAGTGCAATCATGATAAAACCCATTAATTGGGCAAAACGATCCATTAACAATCCTGCTTCTTTACGTAAAAAAATTAAAATTGCAATGATGCCACTGATAACAGCTCCTGTTTCTGGGGCGATACCAAAGATAGAATTAAGCCCTAGGCCTGCGCCCCCTACATTACCAATATTAAAAGCCAACCCTCCCATCACGATAAGCGATGCAAGAAAATAGCCCGCGCCTGGAAAAACAGCATTAGAAATATCCTGTGCTCGTTTTCCCGACACCACCACTATTCGCCAAATATTAAGCTGAGCACCAATATCTAACAAAATCGATAATAAAATCACAAAGCCAAAACTGGCTAATAAGGTGTTTGTAAAAGTTGCCGTTTGAGTTAAAAAACCCGGACCTATTGCTGAAGTCGCCATTAAAAATGCTGCCCCCAGCACCGCATTTCGGCGGTGATTGATTGATGCCATAAAGCACCTCCCTTGTTAAGTTGATGTTGTGTGTTATGTTTATTCGGCTTATGCCGTTATTGTTATATGATTTTTTTCTAATTCTTCCACAATGCGTGCTGCAAATTGTAGAGAATGTTGATTATCGCCATGTAAACAGATACTTTCTGCTTTCACAGGCACAAGGCTTCCATCAATGGCATTGACTTGACCTTCTGTTACCATTTGTAACACTTGTTGAATGGCTTCCTCATCAGACTCCACCATTGCATTCGGTTGCGAACGAGGTACCAAACTCCCATCTGGCATATAGTGGCGATCCGCAAACACTTCAGAAATGGTTTGTAAACCTTCTTCTTCAGCTACGCGTAACATTAAACTACCTGCCAATCCCATTAATTTTAAATTAGAATCAAATTGACGAATTGTTTGTGCAACTAAACGGGCTAGCTTTTCATCTTTCGCAGCTTGATTATATAAAGCACCGTGTGGCTTAACATAACTAATTTCCGAGCCTTCCCCATCACAAATTGCTTTTAAGGCACCAAGCTGATAGCGCAAATGTGCAATTAATTCCTGTTCAGGTAAATCCATCTGAGTGCGCCCGAAATTTTCTCTATCCGGAAAGCCGGGATGAGCCCCAATACGAACCTGATTTTCTTTCGCAAATCTGACCGCACTTTGCATTTCTTTTGCTCCACCAGCATGTAAACCACAAGCAATATTGGCAGAAGAAAGCAATTTCAATAATGCCTCATCAAAAGGAAAGCCTTCAGCAATATCGGCATTTAAATCAATTTTTTTCATCAACAATTCTCCTAATTTGATCGAGGTATATCTCATTTTTGCGGCGTAATTTTGCAGCCTGTTCTAAACTAACTGCCTCAAATTGAATGGTTGAGCCTAAACGTACCTGTGCCAACGCACCAAGATCCGCATCGATCACATTGGCAATTTTTGGATAACCGCCCGTAGTTTGCGCATCTGCCATCAAAATAATTGGTTGACCACTTGGTGGAACTTGCACGCTACCAAATTGAATCGCGTGAGACAGCATTTCCAAAGGTTGCTTTAGTTCTAATTTTTGCCCTTGAAAACGATAGCCCATGCGATCACTGCTGCTTTGCAACGTCCATTTACCTCTCCACCAATAATATTGGGATTTTCGTTTAAACGCCTGATATTCAGAGGACGGTAATGCATGAATCGTATGTTTAAGTGGAATAGGTGCAATCCCAATTTCACTACGTAAAATAGAATCATTTGCCGTTTGCAGTTGATCGCCCACTTGTAAACAACGCCCTTCTATTCCTCCAATTTGAGCCCGTAAATCGGTACTACAAGAGTTCAATTCTTTGGGTAAGATAAAACCACCTTGAACACATAAATAGCCATACATACCAATTTGGGAACGTACCATTTTCAGCACTTGCCCCGCTCTAGCCTGATAACGCCAATAAGAAAAAATAGGTTTGTCATCTAAGGTCATTTCATAAAATGCCCCCGTGACGCAAAAATTCATATCTTGCTGAAATTGTAATGTTATGCCACCTAAAGGCACTTCGATTGCAGGGGCTCCCTCTGCATTTCCCAGTAGAATATTGCCTGCACGTAACGCCAATTTATCCATTGCTCCACAGTGACTTATCCCAAATCGACGTAAACCAAAACGCCCTAAATCCTGAATTGTGGCACGGGATTGCACATCAATAATATGAATCATAATTCAATACCCTCCACCACAAATTTCACTGTATAGCCAGCTTGTAATAAAGTGGGTTTCGCTTGATTTTTATCAAAGAGTGCTTGCTTGGTATGACCGATTAATTGCCATCCGCCAGGAGAGGAAAAGGGATAAATACCCGTTTGAGCCCCCCCAATACCAACAGAACCGGCAGGAACAAGTGTTCTTGGGACAGCACGACGTGGCGTGTGCAGGCTTTCAGGCAAACCACCCAAATAGGGAAAACCAGGTTGGAAACCAATCATATATACCGTATAAATCGGTTCGCTATGCATTTGAACAATTCGTTCTGGCGTGGTGTCATGTAATTTGGCTACTTCAGATAAATCTTGGCCTAATTCGCCGCCATAAATTACCGGGATCTCGATATGACGACCTTGAAAAGTGGATACTTTCAATTCTGTCCAACGTTGTTCCAAGCGCTGAATAAGCGGCTCAAAATCCACATAAAAATCAGTGAAGACCGTGAGATTATTCATTCCCACGACAACTTCTACAATATCTTGTTCAGACTGCAGTTGATTGGCAAACGCCCAGAGTTGACGTTGTTGTTGAAGTGAAGCTGGTGGCGGTAAAGAGCAAACCACCGCCGACTCGCTGATCGGGGTTATATTCATAGGATACCCTATATTGTGATGTTGTGTTGTTTGTTATTTTTTTGTTGTACCTCTCTTTTAAAGGATATTTATCCCAAATGCAAAAGGGGAACTTAGTGGTATTTTGTCTTCTATTCGTTTATTAGCAAAAATCATTCATCGTGATATCAACAAAGCGGGTTTAACCAATATTCTTGGTCAGTCTGGTGTCGAAAACGTGCAAGGTGAAAGCCAAATGAAATTGGATTTATTCGCCCATAACACAATGAACGCAGCACTCATGTCACGTGAAGAAGTGGCGGGTTTTGCTTCTGAGGAAGAAGAAAGTTTTATCGCTTTTGATACTGAACGCGCTCGTAATGCCAAATATATTATTTTGACCGACCCACTTGATGGCTCATCCAATATTGATGTGAACGTTTCGGTTGGGACAATCTTCTCTATTTACCGTCGTGTTTCACCGATTGGCTCACCTGTTACCTTAGAAGATTTTATGCAACCGGGTAATAAACAAGTGGCTGCGGGTTACATCGTGTATGGTTCTTCTACCATGTTGGTTTATACCACTGGTCACGGTGTGAATGGTTTCACTTATGATCCGTCTATCGGTACATTTTGTCTTTCTCATGAAAATATGCAAATGCCAAAAGAGGGCAAAATTTATTCCATCAATGAAGGACAATATCTCAAATTCCCACAAGGGGTAAAAAAATACATTAAATACTGCCAAGAGGAAGATAAAGCAACTAACCGTCCTTATGCTTCACGCTATATCGGGTCATTAGTGGCTGACTTCCATCGTAACTTATTAAAAGGCGGTATCTATATTTACCCAAGTGCAACTAACTATCCAAATGGTAAACTTCGTTTGCTTTATGAAGGCAATCCGATTGCATTCTTAGCAGAACAAGCGGGGGGTATTGCATCTGATGGTTACAATCGAATTTTAGATATTCAACCAACTGAACTTCACCAACGTATACCACTTTTCGTCGGTTCTGCAGAAATGGTGAAAAAAGCAGAAGAAATGATGAGAGAATTTAAAGAAGATTAAATTCCTAAAGTGCGGTCAGTTTTGACCGCACTTTTTTAGCTAACAAAAAGGCGAACTTTATATGTTCGCCTTTTTCATTTTTTGTATTAATTAATCTCGTTTTCTTGCAAGTAGCCACCAAATAATCGCCATAAACAAGAGGCTTGGCATTAATGCGCCTAAAAAAGCTGGCGCATTAAATACCACACTCATTTGTCCAAAAATTTCATTAACGACATAGAACAAGAATCCAAAGCAGATCCCCGTTACGATTCTCGCTCCTGCAGTGACACTACGCAATGAACCAAAGATAAAAGATAACGCAAGCATCATCATCACACCTACAGAAAGGGGCTGTAAAATCTTACGCCAATAAGTTAATTCAAAACGGCGAGAATCCTGTCCTGTTTGTTTTAAGAAAGCAATATATTCATACAAGCCTGAAATGGATAATGACGTTGGACGTAATGAAACTGCGCCTAATTTATCTGGCGTTAAGCTTGTTGCCCAATCTTCTGTTAAGCGGTTTGTTGTGGTAATTTGCTCTTTTGATACCGCTGAATTATTCACTTGACGTAACTGCCATTGATTATTTTCAGCAGAATATTGCGCTTGATTTGCATGCTTCAAATGAGTGAGATTACGTTGGTCATCAAAGGTATAGATGTAAATATCTTCTAATTTTGCATCATCTTTAATTCGACGCACATACACGAAATTATTACCGTCTTTTGCCCATACCCCATTTTTCACCGAAAGCATTGAACCACCGGAAAGTGCACGTGTACGCATATCACGGGCAAACTGTTCAGTTTGAGGAATCCCCCACTCTCCAATAATCATGGTAAAAAGCACCAGTGGAAGTGCCGTTTTCATGACGGCTAATCCAATTTTAAAGCGAGAAAAACCCGCAGATTGCATTACCACTAGTTCACTGCGGCTGGCTAAATTACCCAAAGCAATTAAGGCACCTAACAAAGCAGCCATCGGGAAAAAAGTTTCTACATCTTTTGGCATCGTTAAACCTGTATAAGCCACGGCTTGCCAAATATCATAAGAGCCTTTACCTACGCTACGAAATTGCTCTACGAATTTGATAATTGCCGAAAGGCCAACCAACGTAAATAGCGTGGCAAAAATTGCCCCTAAGATGCTTTTACCAATATAACGATCAAGAGTATTCATCAACATTGTTATTATCCTTTTCTGAATACACGACGGAATTTATGCATAGCGGTACTATCCCAACTATTCAGCACAATTCCTAAAATTAAAAAGGCGATATTTACCAATGGCATTAATAAACCTGCATCAAGCTTACCTGCACCACCCGCAGATTTAAATGAGCTTTGTAATAAGAAGTAAATTAAATAAAGCAATAGTGCCGGTAAGATCTTCGCAAAACGGCCTTGGCGAGGATTCACTTTACTCATTGGTACGGCGATAAGCGCCATTAAAGGCACCGCTAAAATTAAGGTAATGCGCCAATGCAACTCTGCTTTTGCGGCTGCACTTTTATCTTTTAATAATTGCTCAAAAGATAATTCAGCCGCTTCATCACTTTCTGTATTTGTCTCTTGATGACCTAAATACGCTTGGTAATCATCAAAATGCGTAATACGGAAATCAGGAAGTACCGATGTACCTTCTACACGCAAGGTATTCTGTAAATTCAAGACTTGGTCGCCATTCGGTAACGCTTTTAATTCACCTTTTTCAGCCGTAACCACTGACGGTTTCGTTTGGCCTTTGGCTTTCATTTGGAAAAGATAAACATCACTGATTTGATTACCGTTAATTTTATCAATGAATAAGACGAAATTATTGTTGCTTGTGGACATGAATTGACCAGAAGCCAATGCCCCCATTGTTGGGTTCGCTTTAGCATCTTCGACAATCGCCGCTTGTTTTTGAATGGCCCATGGAGAAAGCCATAAAGCGTTATAAGCAGCCAAGCCAGCTGTGAACAAAGAAAGAATTAACGCCACACGAACAAGGATACGTTGTCCCACACCACAAGCACGCATTACTGTAATTTCACTTTCTGCGTAGAGACGACCAAAAGTCAGTAAAATGGCGATAAACAAACATAATGGCAACATTAATTGCGCCATTGTCGGCATCCCTAAACCGAGTAAAGAGAACACAAGATCGGCGGGAACCTTACCATTTGCCGCTGAACCAAGTACGCGAACAAGTTGTTGGCTGAAGAAAATTAAAAGCAAAATAAACAAAATCGCAATCTGGCTTTTAAAGACTTCCTTTGTTAAATATCGGGTTAATATCATTCTTTTTTCTAACTAAAAAACACGGGAAACTGGCTAATTTAGATGGCGTATGATACCTTATTTTGTCTGATTTAAATAGCAAATTAGCAACATAAGGAAATAACATGAAATATCAAGCAAACTCAACCGCACTTTCTCAATCAACCGATTGCCTTATTATCGGCATTTATGAGAACAATGAATTGACAAAAAGTTTCAATGAAATCGATCAAATCACACAAGGCTACCTCAGCCAATTAGCTCAAAGCCAAGATCTTTCAGGTAAAATTGGCCAAGCGACTCTGCTTCATTCGTTACCGAATCTTGCGACTAAACGCGTGTTAGTCGCGGGTTGTGGTAAAAAAGGTGAAACGACTGAACGCCAATTTAAACAAATCATCCAACGAGTTACCCAAACATTAAAAGAATTAAATATTCAACAAGCGGTGAATAATTTAACGGATGTGGAAATTAAAGATCGCGATCTATTTTGGAATGTGCGTTTTACCGTTGAAACCATCGAACATAGTCTTTATCAATTTGATGAATTTAAGAGTAAAAAAGCGGATGCTATCTCACTTCAAGAAATCATTTTTAATACCGATGATTCACAAGCTCAACAAGCTATCGCAGAAGCGCAAGCCATTGCAAATGGTGTAAAAGCTGCGCGTAATATCGCGAATATGCCGCCCAATATTTGTACACCGGCTTATTTAGCTGAACAAGCTAAAAATTTAGCCGAAACATCAACCGCACTTTCCTTAGATGTGATTGATGAAGAAGACATGACAAAGCTTGGCATGAATGCGTATTTAGCCGTATCTCGAGGTTCGCAAAATCCGGCTTATATGTCTATTTTACATTTCAACAATGCACCTGATAAAAATGCGAAACCTATCATATTAGTGGGTAAAGGCTTAACCTTTGATGCAGGCGGTATTTCGTTAAAACCAGCCGCAGAAATGGATGAGATGAAATACGATATGTGTGGTGCCGCCTCTGTTTTCGGCACAATGAAAGCCATTGCAGAATTAAATCTACCACTCAATGTTATCGGTGTATTAGCGGGTTGTGAAAACTTGCCTGATGGCAATGCCTATCGTCCGGGTGATATTCTCACCACAATGAATGGTTTAACCGTAGAAGTGTTAAATACAGATGCTGAAGGCCGTTTAGTGCTTTGTGATACATTAACTTATGTAGAGCGTTTTGAACCGCAATATGTGATTGATGTTGCGACCCTAACAGGCGCTTGCGTGGTAGCTTTAGGTCAACATAACAGCGGCTTAGTTTCAACTAACGATGCCTTAGCCGAACAGTTATTACTAGCTGCACAGCAAACTACTGACAAAGCTTGGCGTTTACCGTTAAGTGAAGAATATCAAGAGCAATTAAAATCCCCATTTGCTGATTTGGCAAATATTGGCGGTCGTTGGGGCGGTGCAATTACTGCAGGCGCATTCCTCTCCAACTTTACGAAAAAGTACACTTGGGCACATTTAGATATCGCCGGGACAGCTTGGCTTCAAGGTGCAAATAAAGGCGCAACAGGTCGTCCCGTGTCTCTATTAACACAATTTTTAATTAATCAAACCAAGTAATAACACATAGGGCTAACATAACGTTAGCCCTAAAATTTTCTCAAAATCTGACCGCACTTTATTCCAATTCGAATTCAACTAGTAACGGATTATGATCTGACGAAGTAACCACTTCTGATATTGCACTCATCACTTTTACACCTCGCGTAAAAATATAATCAAGTGGATAACCTAAAAATCTAACCCGCTCATCTTGAAAGAGCGTCACTGCATCTAATCCATATTTTTGCATCAAATTATTAGCTAAATTCAGACGACGCTCATTCCATGCATTAAAATCGCCAGACATAATGATGGGGCCTTGATGATTTTCCACAAAAGAAAAGAGCTGCTCTAACTGAGTTTGATAAGCGGAAATCCCCCATTCAAAATTAATCAAATGCACATTAATAAGTAGCAAGCTATCGCCTTTTTCTAATGGAAAACTCATCACACTTGCCACTTTGGGAATTTGTATTAATGGTTCTGCTACGCCACCACCGCAATACCATTCTGGTTGCGTTTTGGTGAATGTTTTTACACCTGATAAGAGATCTTTAAAAGAAAAAGAGGACACAAAAAGTGCGGTCGAAAATGTACTTAAATTTTGATGCTGCGTCGCC
>JAGZXE010000064.1:0-10688 GCA_018378615.1 Parahaemophilus parainfluenzae | reverse complement strand
GCAATTACATCATCGTCTCTTGTTAGCGATGCAGCGTCAAATGGATAAAACGCAGCAAAAATTAACCGCACTTTCAGCGCGCTTAAAACAAAATCCGTTGCCTTATCGATTGCAAAAACAATCCCAATATTTAGCTCAGTTACAAGTGCGGTTAAATTTAGGGGCGAATCGTCAAGTCACGGAGCGTCAAAATAAATTGGCGACATTGTGTGGCAAGTTAGATGGATTAAGCCCATTAAAAGTATTAGCTCGAGGATATTCCATCGCGGAAGATGCCAAAGGACATGCCATTGTGAGTTAGTCAGCATGATATAGAAGTTCTTAATGAAGAAACTGTTTATAAAGGTTTTTTTACACTTAAGAAAGTACAGTTTAAACATAAGCTTTTTGCCGGTGGCGAAAGTGGTGTAGTGACGCGTGAATTATTGGTCAAAGGTGCCGCTTCTGCAGTGATTGCTTACGATCCGGAAGAAGATGCAGTGGTTTTAGTTGAGCAAGTACGTATTGGTGCATATCAACCTGAATCAGCTCGTTCCCCTTGGTTATTAGAATTGATCGCCGGGATGGTAGAAGAGGGGGAACAACCTGAAGAAGTCGCTTTGCGTGAAAGTGAAGAGGAAGCAGGCGTATCCGTTCAAGATCTCACACATTGTTTAAGCGTGTGGGATAGCCCGGGCGGTGTCGTCGAACGTATTCATTTGTTTGTCGGTCGAGTAGATAGCTCGCAAGCTAAGGGACTTCATGGTTTAGCTGAAGAGAATGAAGACATTCGTGTTCATGTGGTGAAACGTGAGCAAGCCTATCAATGGATGTGTGATGGCAAAATTGATAATGGCATTGCAGTAATGGGCTTGCAATGGCTTCAATTAAATTACGCCAAATTGCAGCAACGCTGGCAATAGGAGTCCCATGAACAATAGATTTGAATACGAACCCGCAAATGAAATCGTCAAATTATTACAAATTACCGATCCTCATTTGTTTAAAGATACAAACAAAGAATTATTAGGTATCAACACGCACGAAAGTTTTTCTCAGGTGTTAAAAGAAATTCAGTTGGAGTCTTTTGAGTATGATGTCGTGCTTGCAACGGGGGATTTGGTACAAGATAGTAGCGACGAAGGCTATCTGCGATTTGTTGAAATGGTTAAACCGTTAAATAAATGGGTATTTTGGCTTCCGGGTAATCATGATTTCCAACCCAAAATGGTCGAACATTTAAGCCAACCGCCGATTAACGCGTCAAAACATTTACTTCTAGGTAAACATTGGCAAGTGATTTTGTTAGATAGCCAAGTATCTGGTGTGCCTCATGGTGAATTGAGCGCTTATCAGTTAGATTGGTTAAAAACAAAATTAGCTGAAAATCCAGCGCGTCATAGCTTAGTCGTATTGCATCATCATTTATTACCAACGAATTCAGCATGGCTTGATCAGCATAACTTGCGTAATGCACATAGCTTCTCAGCCGTTCTTGCTCAATTCAACAATGTAAAAGGGATTTTATACGGGCATATTCATCAACAGGTTGATGGCTATTGGCAGGGTTATCAAACCATGGCAACGCCAGCGACTTGTATTCAATTTAAGCCAGATAGCAATCATTTTGCGTTAGATACCTTACAACCAGGTTGGCGTGAAATTGAGCTACACCCAGATGGACGAATTGAAACGAGAGTAAAACGAATCAAACAAAAAACATTCCTACCGAATATGGAGGAAGAAGGATACTAAACAAAGTGCGGTTAAAATTCAGGTAATTTTAACCGCACTTTTTCTATACCGAAATAGGTAAAAGTCCATTTTACACTAGCCAGAATTGCCACAAATCTGTACAATAGCCGACCGATTTTATCTTTTTACTAATCTTTATTTTTAAGCAATATGACGCAAAAATTACATATTAAAACATGGGGCTGTCAGATGAATGAGTATGATTCATCAAAAATGGCCGATCTTCTCTTAAATACACATGGTTTGGAATTAACTGATATTCCAGAAGAAGCAGATGTGTTACTTCTTAACACCTGTTCTATCCGTGAAAAAGCACAAGAAAAAGTGTTCCATCAGTTAGGTCGTTGGAAAGAATTAAAAAAACAAAATCCAAACTTAGTGATTGGTGTGGGTGGTTGTGTGGCTTCACAAGAAGGTGAGCATATTCGTCATCGTGCGCCTTATGTGGATATCGTATTTGGTCCGCAAACTTTACATCGTTTACCTGAAATGATTAACCAAATTCGTGGCGGTAAAAGTTCGGTGGTGGATGTCAGTTTCCCTGAGATTGAGAAATTTGACCGTTTACCGGAACCTCGTGCAGAAGGTCCAACTGCATTTGTGTCTATTATGGAAGGTTGTAATAAATATTGTACTTACTGCGTGGTGCCTTATACCCGTGGTGAAGAAGTCAGCCGTCCTGTTGATGATGTATTATTTGAAATTGCGCAGTTGGCTGATCAAGGTGTACGTGAAATCAATTTATTAGGCCAAAACGTAAATGCGTATCGTGGCCCAACATTTGATGGCGGTATCTGTACATTTGCGGAATTATTGCGCTTAGTGGCATCTATTGACGGTATCGACCGTTTACGTTTTACTACCAGTCACCCAATCGAATTTACTGACGATATTATTGACGTGTATCGTGATACACCAGAATTAGTGGACTTCGTTCACTTGCCGGTACAAGCTGGTTCTGACCGTATTTTAACCATGATGAAACGTGGTCATACCGCGTTAGAATATAAATCGATCATTCGTAAATTACGTGCAGTGCGTCCAAATATTCAAATTAGCTCAGATTTTATTGTGGGCTTTCCTGGTGAAACTAAGGAAGAGTTTGAACAAACCATGAATCTCATCGCGCAAGTTAACTTTGATATGAGCTTCAGCTTTATCTATTCCGCGCGTCCAGGTACACCTGCAGCAGATATGCCGGATGATGTCACTGAAGAAGAGAAGAAACAACGTCTCTATCTTTTACAAGAGCGAATCAACCAACAAGCGGCACAATATAGCCGTCGTATGCTTGGTACTGAGCAACGTGTATTGGTAGAAGGACCGTCCAAGAAAGATATTATGGAATTAACAGGACGTACTGAAAACAACCGTATTGTGAATTTCCAAGGTTCACCAGATATGATTGGTAAGTTTGTCGATATCAAAATTACCGACGTTTATACTAACTCTCTGCGTGGCGATGTGGTACTAAGGTGCTGATTTAAAGTGGTGGGTCGTGAAGGATTCGAACCTTCGACCAACGGATTAAAAGTCCGCTGCTCTACCGACTGAGCTAACGACCCACTGGTATGATTTTGAAATGGTGCCCGAAGCCAGACTTGAACTGGCACGCCTCGAAAGGCGAGGGATTTTAAATCCCTTGTGTCTACCGATTCCACCACTCGGGCAAATTGGAGCGGGAAACGAGGCTCGAACTCGCGACCCCGACCTTGGCAAGGTCGTGCTCTACCAACTGAGCTATTCCCGCATTTGCTTGTTGCCAAACAACGGGGCGTATTTTACGGATTTATCTTATTGTGTCAAATAAAATTCGTAAAAAAGTTTTTGATTGGTTAAAAATAATTCAAAAACAAAAGGCGCGATTAAAATAACCGCACCTTTCATTTAAAATTTAGCCAATTCTATAATTCAATGTTATCTAACAAGCTGCCTTTTGCTGCTTTCAGATATTGGAGCATGGACCAAACCGTTAAAATCGCCGCCAAGTAGAGTAGTATGATTGCCAACGTTTCCATATAAACGTTATATCGCCAGAGTAATCCACCTAAAGCTAGCATTTGAGAGGTGGTTTTTACTTTTCCCAGCCATGAAACAGCTACTTTATTACGTTCACCCAACTCAGCCATCCATTCACGTAAAGCAGAGATAATGATTTCACGTGAAATCATAATAATTGCAGGGATAGTAATCCAGAAAGAATGTTGATATTCCACAATTAATACAAGGGCAGTAATCACCATCACTTTATCAGCTACAGGATCAAGGAAAGCACCGAAGCGAGTTGTTTGTTTTAATTTTCGAGCAAGATAGCCATCAAACCAGTCGGTAACACCCGCGATAAAGAAAATAAGAGTGGTAATAAAAGGCGCTGAAGGGATAGGGAGATAAAACGCCAAGACGAAGAATGGGATTAAAATCACTCGGAGAATCGTCAGGAAAATGGGAATATTATATTTCATAAAAATAACCGCACTTTGGTTAAAGATACGTTCATTTTAAAGGATCTACAAAAATAAAAAAAGCCACTTAATGTGGCTTTTTCTTAAAAATTAAAGTTTGTCAGCGTTTTGTTTCAAGTATTTAGCAACACCTTCAGGACTGTCTTTCATACCTTCTTTGCCTTTTTCCCATTGAGCTGGGCAAACTTCACCGTGTTCTTCGTGGAATTGTAACGCATCTACCATACGTAACATTTCATCGATGTTACGACCTAATGGTAAGTCGTTTACGATTTGGTGACGAACAACACCGTTTTTGTCGATTAAGAATGAAGCACGTAATGCCACACCTTCTTCGGGATGTTCAATACCGTATGCTTTAGCGATTTCGTGTTTAACGTCAGCTGCTAATGCATATTTAACTGCACCGATACCGCCGTTTTCAGTTGGGGTATTACGCCATGCATTGTGAGTGAATTCTGAGTCGATAGATACACCAACAACTTCAACACCACGTTTTTTGAATTCTTCATAACGGTGGTCGAATGCGATTAATTCAGATGGGCAAACGAAAGTAAAGTCTAATGGGTAGAAGAATAATACCGCAGCTTTACCATTAACGTGTTTTTTGAAATTGAAGTTGTTAACGATTTCACCATTGCCTAAAACTGCAGAGGAAGTAAAATCTGGAGCTTGACGAGTTACTAATACCATAGTCATAATTCCTATATAAATGTTAATAAAAATTTTGCTAACGCAAAAACTCGGTAGTATTCTAAAAAAATTGACCGCACTTTAACAGCTGTTTTTATCTATTGAATTAATTAATATTGTCTAAGTTACAGGTGAAATATATGTCAGAACATCATACTTTATCAACCACACTGGTTCATGCCGGACGTAAAAAACGTTTTACTCAAGGGGCGGTAAACCCGGTGGTCCAACGTGCCTCTTCTTTAGTGTTTGACACTATTGCAGATAAAAAACATTGTACAAAAAATCGTTACAAGGGAGAGCTTTTCTATGGACGCCGTGGCACGTTAACGCATTTTGCGCTTCAAGATTTAATGTGTGAAATGGAAGGGGGCGCTGGCTGTTATCTTTATCCTTGTGGTGCCGCAGCAGTAACCAATGCTATTTTATCCTTTGTGGAAACAGGCGATCACGTTTTAATGACAGGTGCGGCGTATGAGCCGACACAAGATTTTTGCAATGTGATTTTGAAAAAAATGCATATTGATACAACCTATTATGATCCCATGATAGGTGCTGATGTTGCCAAACTCGTGCAACCAAACACGAAAGTCTTATTTTTAGAGTCGCCAAGCTCTTTAACGATGGAAGTGCCTGATATCCCCACGATTGTTAAAGCGGTTAGAGCTGTAAGCCCAGAAATTGTCATTATGATCGATAATACATGGGCGGGGGGCATACTATTCAAAGCGTTAGAACACGGTATTGATATCTCTATTCAAGCAGGAACCAAATATTTAGTGGGGCATTCAGATATTATGATCGGTACCGCAGTGGCTAATGCACGTACTTGGGATAAATTGCGTGAACATTCTTATTTAATGGGACAAATGGTTGATGCCGATTCCGCTTATGCGACAGCACGAGGTATTCGCACCTTAGGTGTACGATTAAAACAACATCACGAAAGTAGTTTAAAAGTGGCTAAATGGTTAAGTGAACAACCACAAGTTAAAGCAGTGTATCATCCTGCGTTACCAAGCTGTCCAGGCCATGAAAACTTTAAACGTGCTTTTACGGGGGCAAGCGGTTTATTTTCTTTTGAATTACATAAACGTTTAAATGATGAAGAGCTTGCCGCCTTTATGGATCACTTTGAACTGTTCACGATGGCTTATTCTTGGGGTGGGTTTGAATCGCTCATTTTATGTAATCAACCAGAAGAAATTGCGAAAATTCGCCCGGGTATTGAACGTAAATTAACGGGCTCATTAATTCGTCTGCATATTGGATTTGAAGACACGGATGAATTAATTGCCGATCTTCAAGCGGGCTTTGACCGAATCAAATAATAAAGAGGGCTGTTTATGTAAACAGCTCTTATTTACTCAATCTTTGAGTTGATTTATCATAGTCAGCATTTTTAGCAACTAGAGAAGAACAATGAAACATATTCATATTTTAGGCATCTGCGGGACCTTTATGGGCGGAGTCGCGATGATTGCCAAACAAATGGGTTATAAAGTCACAGGCTCCGATACCAATGTTTACCCACCAATGAGCACTTTTTTACAAGAGCAGGGTATTGAAATTATTCCTAATTATGATGTGGCTCAACTTAAGCCTGCACCCGATATGGTGATTGTTGGCAATGCCATGAAACGTGGTAATCCTTGCGTGGAATATGTTTTAGATAATGCCTTGCCTTATACATCCGGCCCGCAATGGTTACACGACCATTTGTTGCGTAATCGCTGGGTGTTAGCGGTTTCGGGTACACATGGTAAAACTACTACAACGGGCATGTTGACTTGGATTTTAGAACAAAATGGGCTAAAACCAGGTTTCCTAATCGGTGGTATTGCAGGAAATTTTGGTACGTCAGCTCGTTTAGGGGAAAGCGAGTTCTTCGTGATTGAAGCGGATGAATATGATACAGCGTTCTTTGATAAACGTTCTAAATTTGTACATTACAATCCGAAAACCTTGATCATTAATAACATTAGCTTCGATCATGCTGACATCTTTGATGATCTTCATGCGATCCAGCGTCAATTCCATCACATGATCAGAACAATTCCTTCTACAGGACGTATTCTTTCTTTTGCAGATGAGCAGAGCGTGAAAGAAACCCTCAATATGGGTTGTTGGTCAGAACAGCAATTTATCGGTAAAGATAAAGAATGGTTTGCGGAACGTATTACCAATGATTGTTCTGAATTTTCTGTATTCCACCACGGTAAAAAAGCCGCTGAAGTGAAATGGAATATTGTCGGACAGCACAATATGCACAATGCTTTAATGGCGATTGCGGCGGCTTACCATGGGAGTGTCAAAATTGAAGATGCATGTCATGCATTAGGCAGCTTTATCAATGCAAAACGTCGTTTAGAAGTGAAAGGGGAAGTAAACGGTATTACAGTTTATGATGACTTCGCTCACCATCCAGAAGCCATTCTTGCGACACTTACTGCGTTGCGTGACAAAGTAGGCGGTGGTGTCCGTATTCTTGCGGTATTAGAACCACGTTCAAACACCATGAAAATGGGCGTGCATAAAGATGAAATTGCGCCAGCGCTTGGACGTGCTGATGCGGTGTTTATGTTACAACCAGATAATATTCCATGGGATGTCGCTGAAATTGCAGGACAATGTGTGCAACCGGCACATTACACAGGAAATGTTGATAAATTAGTCGATATGATTGTGGCAGAAGCAAAACCAACGGATCATATTCTTGTGATGTCAAACGGTAGCTTTGGTGGCATTCATCAAAAGATTTTAGATCGATTAAAATAATCTCAATGTAAAGTGCGGTCAAAAATGAGAGTGTTTTTGACCGCACTTTTTATCATCAAAAATAGGGAAATCACATGGCCGATCCACATATTGAATCTCCAATGGATATTTGGGATAAACTCACCGTCATTATTTATCGCGCAGGCTTTGTCATTGCGGCATTTAGCATTTTGGCTTTAACCTGGTATCCTCAACAGGCTCAAATTGCCGTGTTGATTGCGGCAACTTGTTGTGCGTCATCGCTTCATATTTATTTAAAGCATTTCCGATTAACATTCCAATTTGCCACATGGCTTGCACTCTTATGTGCGCTTTTAGGTTGGCATGAATTAGCGTTAGGTGGTGCATTGGTCACACTGGGCGGTTTATGCTTTAAAGAATACTTCTGTTTTAGAGTACCGCTGTTAAATTTACAACCTGCATTTGTCGCCGCACTTTGGTTTGCTTGGGTATTTGAAGGTGGTTGGATTGCTCGCATTTTATCGTTGATCGTCGGTGGATTATTATTGATTCTTGCGGTTCAAAAATGGCGAATGCCATTGCATTTTGATATCGGTGATAAGACAAAGTATCAAATCTAATAAGATTGATAGATAAAGGCATAATGTTTCACGACATGTGCCTTTTTATTTTGATTCAATTTTATCTTTATCTAAAAACAAAAAAAGCACCGAAATTTCGGTGCTTTGTAATTTGGTTGCGGGGGCCGGATTTGAACCGACGGCCTTCGGGTTATGAGCCCGACGAGCTACCAAGCTGCTCCACCCCGCGTCTGATGGCGCGTAATATACTCGTTTCAAAAATTATTGCAAGATTTAAACTGAATTTGACTTTCCGTTTGTTAAGAAAATAAACAATGTGAATATTAATTAATCATTTTATGAAATAGTGCTAGTCCTAAAAGGGAATTTTTGATAGCGTATGCAACTTTGTATTAGTTAGTTTAATTTAGGAAAATAAGAATGAAATTTCGTCAAAATCTCGCCGTAAAAATTCTTTCTGTGATGGCGGCTGTTTCAGTACTTGCATCATGTGGATCGGCACCAAGTAAAGTCTCTTCAAAAAATAATTCTAGCTTGCCGCGTACTGCGACAGGCGACGATCCACAAAAATTCGGAGCAAAGTATAGTGGACGTACTTATCAACAAGCTATTTTAAGTCCCGTAGCTTCCGTGGAGAATAAAAGTGCGGTCGTTAACCAAGGTGACTTTTTAACACAGTTGACGAATGTTCGTGATTATTCAAATTCATTAACAAATCGCTTTGCGGCGAATTATGGCAAAATCACTAACTGGGTGCTTGCAGGAGCAAATGTAAATGAATTAGCACAATACGGCATTAATCCTCAGATTATGAAAGGTTTTGATGGTTATCAAAACGTGCTGATGACAGGTTATTATTCGCCAGTGATTCATGCACGTCGTACTGCACAAGGTCAATATCAACATCCAATTTATGCAATGCCAAGCTATAAACGTTATAGCCGTGCAGAAATTTATAATGGTGCATTGGCAGGACAAGGCTTAGAGCTCGCTTACAGTGATTCAATGATGGATAACTTCCTATTAGGCGTGCAGGGGAGTGGCTATGTTGATTACGGTGATGGCAATTTAAATTATTTAGCCTATGCGGGCCAAAATGGCTATAAATATCAAGCGGTTGGTCGTTTGTTAGTTGAAGATGGTGAAATTCCAAAAGAAAAAATGTCTATTCAAGCGATTCGTGAATGGGGGAAAGCAAACCCATCTCGAGTACGAGAATTGTTAGAACGTAACCCATCTTATGTTTTCTTTAAAAACGATCCAACAGGTGAAGTGAAAGGTTCTGCAGGCGTGCCTTTAGTGCCTATGGCAGCCGTCGCTTCTGACCGTAATGTAATTCCTTCAGGAACCGTATTATTGGTTGAAGTACCGGATATTGATAATGAGGGTAACTGGATGGGCACACACAAATTACACTTAATGGTGGCACTTGATGTGGGCGGTGCGGTAAATGGTCACCACTTTGACTTATACCGTGGTATTGGCGATCAAGCGGGTCATATTGCGGGGTTATCAAAACACTATGGACGCGTTTGGGTACTACAATAATGGCTCGAGTCGATAACTACGAACAACGTTTTGGCGGAATTGGCCGACTTTACACACCAGAAGGCTTGGCGCGTTTGCGTCAGGCTCATGTGTGCGTCATTGGTATTGGTGGCGTAGGTTCGTGGGTAGTGGAAGCATTGGCTCGAAGCGGTGTAGGGCAGATCACTATGATTGATATGGATGATATTTGTGTCACCAATATTAATCGTCAGCTTCCTGCGTTGAGTGGCAATATTGGCAAGCTTAAAACAGAAGTGATGGCAGAACGCGTTAAGCTGATTAATCCAGAATGTGTGGTGAATATTATCGATGATTTCATTTCACCGGATAATCAAGCAGAATACTTAAATCGTGGCTATGATTATGTGATTGATGCCATTGATAGCGTGAAAACGAAAGCCGCGATGATTGCCTATTGCAAACGTAATAAAATCAAGATTATTACCATTGGTGGCGCAGGTGGTCAGACCGATCCTTCGAAAATTCAAATTGCTGATTTAAGCAAAACGATTCAAGATCCACTATTGGCAAAAGTGCGGTCAGTTTTACGTAAGGATTTCAATTTTACTCAAAATCCACAACGTAAGTTTGCAGTTGATGCGGTGTTTTCCACCCAGCCTCTGATTTTCCCTAAAATGGGCGAGGGCTGTGAAGTATCAGCTACCATGAATTGTGCAAATGGTTTTGGTGCGGCAACTATGATCACCGCAACTTTTGGATTTTTTGCCGTTTCTCGGGTAATCGATAAGTTATTAAAATAAAGAAATGAAGCAACGTGAAAACGTTGCTTTTTCTTTATGAATGAAAGTATTTAACAAGATGAAGAAATATCACTTCATTTTTTTATTTGGAATGTTGCAATTTTATCAAAAAGGCGTAGTCTATGTTGGCTTTGAGAATAATTCCCAATAAAAGTAAGGAAACAAACATG
>JAGZXE010000063.1:0-9227 GCA_018378615.1 Parahaemophilus parainfluenzae | reverse complement strand
GGCATAAAAGACTTCTTTACCTAAGTCGATACGATAGAGTGGTGGCATTGCCACATAAACGTGTCCATCTCGAACCAATTTAGGGAAGTGACGTAAAAAGAGTGCACAGAGTAGGGTGGCAATATGCAAACCATCAGAGTCCGCATCGGCTAAAATACAGACTTTCCCGTAACGAAGTTGAGATAGGTCTTCATTATCAGGATCGATACCAAGCGCCACAGCAATATCATGAATTTCCGTTGAGCCAAGCACTTGATCACTAGCCACTTCCCAAGTGTTTAAGATTTTTCCGCGTAACGGCAGGATAGCTTGATATTCACGATCACGCGCCTGCTTGGCCGATCCACCCGCAGAGTCACCCTCTACTAAGAATAATTCGGTTTTTTCTAAATTTTGTGATGCACAATCGGCTAATTTACCTGGTAGAGCAGGGCCACTCACTAATTTTTTACGTACGACTTTTTTGGCTGCATTCAGACGACGTTGTGCAGAACTGATCGCCATTTCAGCTAAGCGATCCGCATCTTGTACGTTTTGGTTTAGCCATAAACTGAAGGCATCTTTTAAAACCCCCGCAACAAAGACCGCACTTTGACGGGAAGATAAACGCTCTTTCGTTTGGCCAGCAAATTGAGCATCTTGCATTTTTAGTGAAAGAATGTAAGCACAGCGATCCCAAATATCGTCTGCCGTTAATTTCACCCCACGTGGTAATTTATTGCGGAATTCACAATATTCGGTCATGGCATTGAGCAAACCTTGGCGAAGACCATTCACATGTGTTCCGCCTTGTACTGTCGGAATCAAATTTACATAGCTTTCTGCAATAAGCTCACCACCTTCCGGCAACCATAATAATGCCCAGCTTACCGCTTCTGTGGATCCTTTAAACTCGCCGACAAAAGGTTTTTCAGGTAAGGTTTCAAAACCATTCACTGCTTCGGTTAAGTAATCCGATAAACCATCTTGATAGCACCACACATCTTCGGTGTTATTGACTTTATCGACAAATTTAATCTCTAAGCCTGAACAAAGCACGGCTTTCGCACGCAATAAGTGGCGTAAACGACTAACAGAAAAATTCTTGCTATCGAAATATTTTGGGTTTGGTTTGAAGTGAACGGTGGTGCCGGTTGTACGTCTGCCACAAGTTCCGATGACTTCTAATTCTTCTACTTTTGCACCATTTTCAAAGGCAATTTTATACACTTCACCGTTACGTTTAACTTGAATGTCAACGCGTTCAGAAAGGGCATTGACGACAGAAATCCCCACCCCGTGTAAACCACCAGCAAATTCATAGTTTTTATTCGAGAATTTACCGCCAGCGTGAAGTTTGGTTAAGATGACTTCAACACCTGAAACCCCTTCAGTTGGGTGAATATCCACCGGCATCCCGCGTCCATTATCAATGACTTCAAGCGATTGATCAGCATGTAAAATTACTTCAATTTTGGTGGCAAAACCCGCAAGGGCTTCGTCCACACTGTTATCAATAACTTCTTGTGCAAGATGATTTGGACGGGTAGTGTCCGTGTACATGCCGGGGCGAATTTGCACCGGTTCGAGATCTTTCAGAACCGTAATTTCTTGAGCAGAATAATTTGTAGTCATTTTTAAAATTAGTTACTTATTTATAAAAAAATTAGCGTGATTTTATCAAAAAATGACGCATTTATAAAATCAAAGATGAGAAAAGGGGAAGTTTGTGCTTTGGTAAGATACATTAACGGTGTTTTTAAATTGAACGGATAATCCATGGCTAAATTAAGGGTGACATTCATGGATTTGATAAACACATCACGGCAATCGGGATAGCCACTGAAATCTGTTTCACATACGCCCGTGATAATGTCATTAATACCTTGTCCTTTTGCGTAAATCGCCGCATACAATAAGAATAGCGCATTGCGCCCATCCACAAAGGTATTCGGTAATTCACCATCTTTTTGCTCAATATCTGCATTGGCATCCATTAGGGCATTATGGGTAATGGATTTGATGACGGACGTATCAATCAACGTTTGTTTTACGCCGAGATCTTTGGTGATCCAACGAGCTTTTTCTAATTCTATAGCGTGACGTTGGCCGTATTGAAAGGTGACGGTTTCGACATTTTCCACGCCATATTCAGCAATGGCTTGAATTAAACAGGTTGTGGAATCTTGTCCACCTGAGAAGATCACAAGGGCTTTGCGATTGTGATTAGGATTTGAAATATTCATAGGTTACCTAGTTTTTTTATGTAGGAGGTTTGCGAACTACAAGTTAAAAATGAGGCGGTATTGTAGAAGTCAAAGATAAATTTTGCAAGAAAAGGACTAATTTAAGCAGGAAAATACGGAGAGAATTGTGATACAATTTTGGCAAGTTAGTTTTAAAAAGGTAAATACAATGAAAAAATTAATTCTTATTGTTATCGGTGCATTAGTAATTTCAGCTTGCGCAAATAAAGACGTTTATTTTAATGGTTCAGAAGGATCCCATTCAGGCATGAAATTTGATAAAGACACTCGTCATTGGGGCGTTAATCAATAATTGTTTTGATAAAAGAAAAGCCATACAGCTGTATGGCTTTTTTATTTAAATCACTTCTTCTTGGCAATGTGGGCAAGTCATTAAATGCTCTTCATTATTATGCACAATATAATGGCCCATTTTTTTTGCTTTGGTATCAAGATATTTCGTATTGTAACGGTTTTCACCTACATTCAACGGTACACGCTCTACAATATTAATGCCCGCTTTTTTCATGGTTTCAACTTTTTGCGGGTTGTTTGTCATCAAGCGAACTTGTTTCACCCCTAATAATTCAAACATATCGGCACACACATTAAAGTTACGCTCATCGGCTTTAAAACCTAATGCAAGATTGGCTTCAATAGTATCCATGCCTTGATCTTGTAATGAATAAGCACGAATTTTATTAATTAAACCAATGCCGCGGCCTTCTTCACGATGATAGATTAAAACACCTCGACCCGCTTCGCTAATTTGACGTAATGCGGCTGCAAGCTGGAAACCACAATCGCATTTTAAACTATGTAACGCATCACCCGTTAAGCATTCAGAATGAATACGGGCGAGCACAGGTTCATCTTGGTTTGAAATATCACCCATCACTAACGCGACATGTTCTTTTTTTGTATCGGGAAATTCAAATCCGACCATTTTAAATATGCCATATTCGGTAGGCAAATTGGCTTGGGCAACCAATTGGATTTTTGACATAACTTATCCTTTTTTCAACTTTATTCTGCTAAAATATGCACTTTATTTTTATTATCAAGAGGCAACAATGTTTAAAAGGCTGTCATTATATACGTTATTCCTTTGTCTTGTACCATTTTTTGTTTGGGGTTTTGCTTATCATTGGCATGGAAACAACCAATTAATGGAATGGGATTATTGGCTTTATCTTTTAACCGAAACCGGTAGCGTGCCTTACGCTTTAATTACCTGTGGTGTGTTTGCTTTACTTTTCCGTTTTCTTTTTGAAAACCGTAAACAGTGGATTATGGGCGTGATTGTAATGGGCCTGTCGGTATTATCTACACAAGTGATTAAAACAGGTTTAAAAACGGTTTTCGCTGAGCCGCGTCCTTTTACTGTCTATTTAGCGGAAAAAACAGAAAGTACGACAGATGCTTTTTATCATCAAGATCGTTCAGAACGTGCAAAATTAGTGGATAAATTTTATTCTACACAAGCGGATACTCCTGTCTGGTTAAAAGAACATTATGAAGATGAAACGGGTTATTCTTTCCCATCTGGACATTCTATTTTTGCAGCCACTTGGCTTATGTTAGCCGTTGGATTTAGCCAATTATTAGGGAAGCGTTCTTTTAAAGCGGAATTGCTTATTGGAGCCATGACCATTTGGGGGGTATTAATGTTAATTAGTCGTGTACGCCTTGGAATGCATTATCCTATCGATTTATTTGTGGCGATAGTTTCGGCATGGATTGTTCATTTGATTATTTTTGGTTTCTTACAGAAGAAAGGCTTATTTAACAATAAATAGCATCAAAGACCGGTTTTAGTAATAAAGCCGGTCTTTTTTATTGCTTGTAGAAAATATGATTTTTATCATGGATTTTCATTTTGATTTCAAGGAAAATACAGCCTATATATTCCAACAATTTTGACCGCTCTTTGAGGAGACAATATGTATTACGGTATTGATATCGGTGGCACAAAGATTGAATTAGCTGCTTTTAATGCAAAATTAGAAAAGCTTTATACCGAGCGCGTGCCAACGCCACAAACAGATTATCAAGATTGGTTACAGGCGATCAAAACGCTAGTAGAACGTGCTGATGCCCACTTTGGTGAAAAAGGCACTGTAGGTTTAGGCTTGCCAGGATTTGTTAATTTAACAACCGGGCTTGCTGAAGTGACGAATATTCGTGTTGCAGATAATAAGCCGATTTTAGCCGATCTTGAACGCGTTTTAGATCGTGAGGTGCGAGCAGAAAATGATGCAAATTGTTTTGCGCTCTCGGAAGCTTGTGATGAGGAAAATACTCAATATCCTTCTGTATTAGGGCTTATTTTGGGGACAGGCTTTGGTGGTGGTTTTGTAATTAATGGCAAAATTCACTCAGGACAAGTCGGGATGGCAGGGGAGTTAGGCCACCTTCAATTAAATTATCATGCCTTAAAATTATTAGGCTGGGATAAAGCGCCAATTTACCAATGTGGTTGTGGCAATCAGGCTTGTTTAGATACGTATATTTCTGGTCGCGGCTTTGAAATGTTGTACCGTGATTTAAAAGGGGAAGAGTTATCAGCCAAAGAGATTATCGATCGCTTTTATGCGAAAGAGGAAAGTGCGGTTGATTTTGTTCGTATTTTTGTTGAATTAGCGGCGATTTCTATTGGCAATATTATCACGGCATTTGATCCGCATATGATTGTGCTCGGTGGTGGTTTATCGAATTTTGATTATCTTTATGAAGCCTTACCAAAAGCATTACCCGCTCATTTAATGCGTAGTGCGAAAGTGCCACCAATTAAAAAAGCAAAACATGGTGATTCCGGTGGTGTTCGTGGAGCTGCAGCATTATTTTTAAACTGTGAATAGATTTAATCTAAAAATACAGTGAAAATTTGAATAAATTTTATATTATAGGATAAGAATCCAGTTTTTCTTTAAGAAAACTGGATTTTTTCTTTTGTCTATTTACAATCAGAATATGGATTTTTTAAGTGAGGTTTTTATGCTGACAGAATTGGGAAACTGGATTGAACAGGGATTAACATGGGTTATCGAACATTTTGATGAGCCATTATGGAATATCACCATTGTTATTTTATTAGGTGTAGGTCTATTTTTTACCATTACTACAGGGTTAGTGCAGTTACGTCTTTTCCCTACAAGTATTCGTGAAATGTGGTTTGGACGTGCTGCAGAAGGTAATTCTTTAACGCCATTCCAAGCGTTTGCAACGGGACTCGCGAGTCGAGTTGGTGTGGGTAATATCAGTGGTGTAGCAACAGCCATTGCACTTGGTGGTGAAGGTGCGGTGTTCTGGATGTGGGTAACGGCATTTATTGGGATGTCGAGTGCTTTTGCAGAATCGACTTTAGCACAGGTATTCAAAATTCAAGATAAAGATGGTTCTTTCCGTGGTGGTCCCGCTTACTATATTACACAAGGTTTAAAATCTCGCTGCTTAGCGGTAGCGTTTGCCCTATCATTGATTTTTACCTTTGGTTTTGCATTTAATTCAGTACAAGCAAACTCAATTGTGGAAGCGACCAAAAATGCTTGGAATTGGCAAGGTGAATATGTTGGTCTTGTTTTAGTGATATTGACCGCCGCCATTATTTTCGGTGGCGTGAAACGTATTGCGACCATTTCTAGTAGCGTCGTACCGATGATGGCACTCTTTTATTTAATCATGGCGGTAATTATCTTAGGCATGCATATTGATATGATCCCAACGGTAATCGCCAATATTTATAAAAGTGCTTTTACTTTCCAATCAGCCGCTGGTGGTATGTTTGGTGCTTTAGTCTCCAAAGCCATGATGATGGGGATTAAACGCGGATTATTCTCTAATGAAGCGGGGATGGGCTCTGCACCAAATGCAGCGGCTGCCGCTCATGTAAAACATCCAGTTAGTCAAGGCTTAGTACAAATGCTTGGTGTGTTTGTAGATACCATGATTGTCTGTACTTGTACGGCGGTAATTATTCTGCTTTCTGATAACTATGGCAGTGAAACACTGAAAAGTATTTCCTTAACGCAAAACGCATTGCGTTATCATGTAGGTGAATTTGGCGTACACTTCTTAGCTTTTATTTTATTGCTTTTCGCTTATTCGTCTATTATCGGTAACTATGCTTATGCAGAAAGCAACATTCGCTTTATTAAAAATAAACCTTGGTTTGTATGGGCGTTCCGTTTATCGGTATTATTCTTCGTTTATTTCGGCTCGGTAAAATCAGGTAATGTTGTGTGGAATTTTGCGGATACCGTGATGGCTGTGATGGCAATTATTAACTTAGTCGCGATTGTTTTACTTTCCCCAATTGTGTGGAAGTTAATGAAAGACTATCAGCATCAATTAAAAGCAGGAAAAGAGCCTGAATTTAAAATTGACCTCTATCCTGAAATTAAAAAACGAGTATTAGATCATCGAATTTGGAAATAAATGTTGATGGAATATGACAAAGGCGGGGGGAGTCCCGCCTTTATTGTTTTAAATTGACTTTAAAATTGACCGCACTTTATCGTTCATTTCGATAAGTCAGGAAGTAATAAGAAAGGGCAGAAATGACCACGCAAGCTGTCATTGTATAGAGCATTGGTGCCGCGGTTTCCATTTTAAAGCTTGCGACTAAGGATCCCATCACCGCGCCGACACCAAAACGTACACTTCCCATTAATGAATTTGCGGTCCCCGCCATCGTTGGGAATTTCTCTAGAATAGAGGCTGTGGCATTGGAGGATATTAATGGGTTTTGACCTACAAAAAAGGCTACACCAATAGCCATTGGCCAAAAACCGAAATCAAAAAGTGCGGTTAAAAATAACCAAATTCCTGATATGAATTGTACCGCAATACCAATTCGTAACATGGTTTCAGCACCTAATTTCAATACAAATTTCCCATTGAGATAGGAGGCTGTTGTCATGATGGCAATATTGATCATAAAGAAATAGCCGAATTGATCGACTGGAATACCATAAATACCGATATAGACAATCGATCCTGCAGTGACGAAAGCAAATAAACCACCAAAACCAAAAGAAGCCGCAGCCATATAACCTAACACTTCTTTTTGTTTTGAAAGCATCATGAAGTTACGGGCAATAATATTAAGACGCAGTGGAATTCGATTTTCATGTTTATGGGTTTCGGGAATAATAAAAAAGACAAGCAAGGCGGCAAGGAATCCCATCGCGCCAATCACATAAAAAATCATGTGCCAATGGAAAAATTTCACAATATATCCACCAATCACGGGGGCAACAAGCGGTGCAATCATAAAGACAAGTGTGATAGTGGACATGACTCGAGAGAGTTGATCCTTGCTAAATAAATCCCGTAATAACGCCCCAGAAAGCACAACGGGTGCTGCACCAAAGAAACCTTGAATGAAACGCAGCGCAGTGAAACTACCAATAGAATGGATACCGGTTAAAATAATAGCGGTGATAGCACCAATAATGACACCTAATAGAATAATTGGTTTACGACCAAAACTATCACCAAATGGCCCCCAGAATAATTGCCCTGCCGCCATACCATAAGCGAAGAATGTCAAGGTGTGCTGCACTTGCTCAGAGTTGATATTGAGGTCTTCAGCAATATTTAAAAAGGACGGAATATACATATCCACGCCCAAAGGCGGTAGCATCGAGAGGATGCCGAGTGTGGCGATAAAAATAAAGGTAGGTTTAATATTTTGGCTCATATTATTTCACTAAATTGTCAATTTCTTCCTGTGTGAGTGGACGAAATTCGCCTTCTTCTAAACTTTCATCTAATTCAACGTTACCTATTCTCCAACGGTGTAGCGCAACGACTTTATTACCAAGTGCAGCAAACATTCGTTTCACCTGATGATAGCGCCCTTCAGAGATAGTCAAATTAACGTTGTAATCATCTAATACTTCTAATTTCGCTGGCTTAGTGGGTTCTTTTTCACCACGTAACAAAATGCCTTCTTCACAGGCTGAAGCATAATGGTTTTCAACTGGATCGGCTAAGGTCACTAAATAGGTTTTTTCGCATTGATGTTTGGGTGAAGTAATACGATGTGACCATTGACCATCATCCGTTAATAGCACGAGTCCCGTGGTATCCACATCTAATCGTCCAGCGCTGTGTAACTTGCCAGAAAGCGGCGGTTCAAAGAATTGATAAATGGTTGGGTAGTCACCGTCATCGTGTGAGCAAACGTAGCCCTGAGGCTTATGCAACATAAAATATTGACCTTCTTCCACCCAAGGCAACAATTCATCTTCAAAATAAATTTCATCTTCTTGGCTAACTTTAGTCGCACCATTTTTCACAATTTCACCATTAATTTTGATCGCACTTTGGCGAATGGCTTTAGTAGCTTGTGAACGGGTTAAACCTGTATTCTCGGCAATAAATTTATCTAGTCGCATTGTAAACTCTTATTTTTGATTGAACCAGCTGACGTAATCAAACTGATCGTAATATTTTTCGCCATTCCAGCCTGAAAAAGTAAATAAATCGCCTACTTCGCCTTCATTTTCAAAGCCTTTAATGTAGAAAGCGGATTTTAATTCGGGATATGGCTTGTGGGTAAAGACGACTTTGTTTGGGTAAGGCAAGTTATCGAAGGCTTGTAAGTCTTCATATTTTGCACCTTTTCCACCATCTTTATCTGTCATCATAATAAACAAATTATCGAGATCTAAACGCTGTGAGCGTGCTTCCCACTTTTCCCGAGCCTCTTGTTCGGAGTGGTAGTGCATAAAGTGCACTTTAAGATCACCTAATAGACCAACGGGATATGGTTTTTCTGTTTGTATAAATTGAAGCGGTTGTGCTTGATAGAATGCGATGTTCTGTAGATAGCGAACAAAATCGCTTGGGTCTAAATAAAGGTTAACAAACGGAGAATTAAAAGGCTGATTTAGATCGTGCAAAATAAATGCACCGACACAGTTGGCAGAAATCACTGACATGCCTTGGTTGGTTAACCGTTTTTGGAAGGTTTTGTTAATCGCTTTCCGTTGT
>JAGZXE010000062.1:0-11053 GCA_018378615.1 Parahaemophilus parainfluenzae | reverse complement strand
TTCGCAATGTTCCAGCAATGAAACGCTATCAAGGTCGTTTTAGCAATGTATTTGTTACAGTTATGGGATTAATTGCTATCTCCGCGGTCGTATATGGATTATTATAAGCGGCTTTTTAGTTTAGCTTAGGATTTAAAATAATATGATTAGTGTATTTGATATGTTTAAAGTGGGAGTTGGGCCATCCAGCTCCCATACTGTTGGCCCGATGAAAGCAGGCAAGCAGTTTATTGACGATTTAATCGAGCAAGGTAAATTTGATGCGGTTGCAACCTTGCACGTTGATGTGTATGGCTCTCTCTCAATGACGGGACATGGTCATAATACAGATATTGCGATCATTATGGGATTGGCTGGTTATCTACCGCATGATGTGGATATTGATTTAATCCCAACCTTTATCGAACAGGTTAAACAAACTAAAAAACTGTCGATTGCACAGGGCAAAAAAACGGTTAATTTCGATTGGGATGCCAATATGGTATTCCATAATTCCTTTTTATCATTGCATGAAAACGGTATGACCATTACTGCATTAGATGCTGATCGTAATGTGCTTTACCGTCAAACCTATTACTCTATTGGTGGTGGCTTTATCGTGGATGAAGCGCATTTTGGTCAAGAGGAAGAATATTGAACATGGTATTAAAACAGAGGGTGTGTTACCAGGGCCTTTAAAAGTTGCTCGTCGTGCGCCATCACTTTATCGTCTCTTGGAGGCGAATAGCGGCCGTTTAGCACATGACCCAATGTATGTGATCGACTGGGTGAATATGTTTGCCCTTGCGGTAAATGAAGAGAATGCGGCAGGTGGTCGCGTCGTAACAGCACCAACTAATGGTGCGTGTGGTATTGTGCCGGCGGTACTTTCTTATTATGAAAAATTTGTTGCACCTTTAACGCCAGAAGTCATAGAACGCTACTTATTGGCTGCCGGTATGATTGGTTCCCTTTATAAGATGAATGCATCTATTTCGGGGGCTGAAGTCGGCTGCCAAGGTGAAGTGGGTGTGGCATGTTCAATGGCTGCCGCAGGTTTGACTGAGATTTTAGGTGGCACACCAGTACAAGTGTGTATCGCAGCTGAAATTGCGATGGAACATAATCTTGGCTTAACTTGCGACCCGGTTGGTGGTCAAGTACAAGTACCTTGTATTGAACGTAATGCTATTGCTTCGGTGAAAGCGATTAACGCTAGCCGTATGGCATTACGCCGAACCACTAATCCTCGCGTAACCTTGGATAAAGTGATCGAAACCATGTATGAAACAGGTAAAGACATGAATGCCAAATATCGCGAAACATCGAAAGGTGGCTTAGCGGTAAAAGTAGTGTGTTCTTAAGATTTCATTGATAATAAAAGAGCGGTCATTTTTGACCGCCTTTTTTATTTCCCTTTCACGTCAATAATAATTACTTCAGACTGTGAACCTAAGCGCATTGGGATGCCCCAAAAGCCGTAACCAGAAGTGACAAAAACATGTGGATTGCCAATTTTTTCATGACCATAATCCAAACGATACATCATTTTTGTGATTAAACTCGCGGGGAATACTTGCCCTTTATGCGCATGCCCTGAAACTTGAATATCAAGCGGGAGTGACGCATGTTTTTCGATATCTGTTGGACGGTGATCCAATAGAATAATCGGTAAGTCAGTATTCACTTGCTTTAATAACGTCTCGGTACTTGGTCTATCGTGAGCAAGGTTGTCGTTTCGCCCAATCAGTACCAATTCATTATTTAGCGTTAATGTTTCATCTCTTAATACAGTGATACCCGCTTTGCGAATTTCTCGATCAATTCGATCTTGATCACCGAATAAGTCATGATTGCCTAGTGTGGCATAAACGCCCATTGGAGCCTTGAGTTTCGCTAAATGGGGTTGCATTTTTTCGGCTAAATAAGCGTTGACGTTATCGTCCATAATATCGCCAGGTAGTAAAATGATATCAACCTTTTCCTGCTGCATAATATCAGCCAATTTATCCAATTCTTTCCCGCCAAATAATTTGCCTAAATGGAGATCGCTTGCCATGCCAATTCGCAATGGTTTAATCGGTTTATCTAGCGTAATTTCATAATGAATAACACGTGTGATATAGGCGTTATACACACTTAAGGCAGTGATACCAATAAATAAAATCGGGTAAGCAATGCGTAAAGTGCGGTCGATTTTGGTGATGGATTTGGATTTTCGGAAAAGAAAATGAATACACCCTACGGCAATACTCGCAAAGGCTGAAAAAAGGAGTAGTGAGAGCATTAAAGCAATAAGTCGGAATACCGTAAAAAGCTTTAAAAAATGGCAAATAACTAAGACATTAGGAAGCAAAAAGCTGACAAAAGTAATTGCTCGTCTTGTCTTTTGAGAGAGCGGTTTGTTAAGCCACCAAATCAGCGTTTTATTAAAAATATAAATCAGCAGTTGTAACAAAATAATAGCTGCCGTAAATATGAAGTAATAACGAGTTTCCATCTGCAATTCCTAAATAAAAGTGCGGTTGTTTTTGACCCAGTTTTGAAGTGTGGAATAATAAATTTCTCTGTTCCCAAAGGCAAATTTTTTCGCTAAAATGCGGCTCGTTTTAGTTTACTTAAGAAGGAAAATCCCATGTTCGGAAAAGGCGGTTTAGGCGGCTTGATGAAACAAGCCCAACAAATGCAAGAAAAAATGCAAAAAATGCAGGAAGAAATTGCCCAATTAGAAGTAACAGGCGAAAGTGGTGCAGGTTTAGTAAAAATCACGATTAATGGTGCGCACAACTGCCGTCGTATTGAGATCGATCCTTCTTTAATGGAAGACGATAAAGAAATGTTGGAAGATTTAATCGCTGCCGCATTCAACGATGCAGTCCGTCGTGCAGAAGAATTGCAAAAAGAAAAAATGGCTTCTGTAACCGCAGGCATGCCATTACCGCCAGGAATGAAACTTCCATTTTAATTCATCGGGTGTGTGAATCTATAGGTTCACACATCATCTATTTTCTCCCATCATAAATATTATGCAAAGCAGTCCACTTTTAGAACATCTTATTGAAAACCTTCGTTGCTTGCCGGGTGTAGGCCCGAAATCAGCGCAGCGTATGGCTTATCATCTTTTACAGCGCAATCGTAGCGGTGGGATGAATTTAGCACGCGCGTTAACGGAAGCAATGTCTAAAATTGGGCATTGTTCACAGTGTCGTGATTTTACCGAAGAGGAAACGTGCAATATTTGTAACAATCCTCGTCGTCAAAATTCAGGCTTGCTTTGCGTGGTGGAAATGCCGGCGGATATTCAAGCGATTGAGCAAACCGGCCAATTTTCTGGACGTTATTTTGTCTTAATGGGACATTTATCGCCTTTAGATGGTATTGGTCCAAAAGAGATAGGTTTAGATTTATTGCAAAAACGTCTGGTAGAAGAGTCTTTCCATGAAGTGATTTTAGCGACCAATCCAACGGTGGAAGGCGATGCCACAGCTAATTATATTGCTGAAATTTGCCATCAACATAATATTAAAGTGAGCCGTATTGCTCATGGGATCCCTGTTGGAGGCGAGTTAGAAACCGTGGATGGCACTACCTTAACCCATTCTTTCTTAGGTCGTCGTCAGATCGACTAATCTTATGCGCCTGTTTATTGCCGAAAAACCTAGTCTTGGGCGAGCGATTGCCGATGTATTGCCAAAACCTCATCAACGGGGTGATGGTTTTATTAAATGCGGCAATGATGATGTTGTGACTTGGTGCGTGGGGCATTTGCTCGAACAGGCAGAACCCGATGCCTATGATCCAAAATTCAAACAATGGCGTTTAGAACATTTACCTATCATTCCTGAAAAGTGGATTCTGTTACCGCGAAAGGAAGTAAAAAAACAACTTTCTGTGGTAGAAAAACTCATTCATCAAGCTGATATTTTAGTTAATGCAGGTGACCCAGATAGAGAAGGGCAGTTGTTGGTGGATGAAGTGTTTAGTTATGCCAATTTATCCGCCGAAAAACGTGATGGCATTTTGCGTTGTTTGATTAGCGATCTTAACCCAAGTGCGGTCGAAAAAGCGGTACAAAAACTCCAACCGAATCGTCATTTTATTCCATTGGCTACCTCCGCACTGGCGCGTGCTCGTGCCGATTGGCTTTATGGCATTAATATGACTCGCGCTTATACCATTCGTGGTCGCCAAGCCGGTTATGATGGTGTGCTTTCCGTTGGGCGAGTACAAACGCCCGTATTAGGTTTGATTGTTCGCCGTGATTTGGAAATTGAAAATTTCCAACCCAAAGATTTCTATGAAGTGTTGGCATGGGTGAAAGACGAAAAAACGTCTGAAAATCCGACCGCACTTTTTTCTGCACTTTGGCAACCAAGTAAAGCTTGTGAAGACTACCAAGATGAAGATGGTCGCGTGCTGTCTTTAGGCTTAGCCGAAAATGTGGTGAAGCGCATTACGGATCAACCTGCCGAAGTGACAGAATATGTAGATAAGCGCGAAAAAGAAACAGCCCCTTTACCTTATTCCTTGTCAGCATTGCAGATTGATGCGGCAAAACGGTTTGGCATGTCAGCGCAAAGCGTGTTGGATACCTGTCAGCGTTTATATGAAACCCATCGGTTGATTACTTATCCACGTTCTGATTGTCGCTATTTGCCGGAAGAGCATTTTGCTGAACGACATAAAGTGATGAATGCGATTTCACAGCATTGTCAGACTTATCAAACCTTGCCATCAGTGGTGGATACTGAGCAGCGCAATCGTTGCTGGAATGATAAAAAAGTGGAAGCGCACCATGCGATCATTCCGACGGCTAATACGCGCTCGATAAATCTAAGCATTGATGAACAGCGTATTTATGAATTGATTGCGCGCCAGTATTTATTGCAATTCTGTCCAGATGCGGAATATCGTAAAAGTAAAATTACCTTAAGTATTGCAGGCGGTACTTTTGTGGCTCAAGCGCGCAACTTGCAAACCGCGGGTTGGAAAGAATTGCTTGGTAAAGAAGCCGAAGATGAAAATCAAGAGCCGCTATTGCCGATCGTGAAGAAAGGGCAGATCCTGTATTGTGAACGAGGTGAAGTGGTGAGTAAAAAAACACAACCACCGAAACCGTTTACCGATGCGACATTGCTTTCCGCGATGACAGGGATTGCGCGCTTTGTGCAAGATAAAGAATTGAAAAAAATTCTGCGTGAAACAGATGGACTTGGCACAGAAGCCACCCGAGCAGGCATTATTGAATTGTTGTTTAAACGCGGTTTTTTGACGAAAAAAGGGCGCAATATTCACAGCACAGAAACGGGGCGGATCCTCATTTCAGCGCTACCGGATATTGCCACACAACCTGATATGACAGCACATTGGGAAGCTCAGCTAACAGATATCAGCCAAAAACAGGCGAGTTATCAGCAATTTATGTTTACGCTTAACCAAATGTTGCCGGATTTAGTACGTTTTGTTGATTTCACCGCATTACGTCGTTTAAGTCAGATTTCAAAAGGTTTAAATGCGACACCCGCTAAACGAAAAAGAGCGGTCAAAAAATCGGAAGATTTAAACGCTGAAAATTGATTAAACTTAATACAATTAAGTAAAAAAAATGGGAAAGCGCTTGCGAAAAGCATGAATTTTATATAACATTTGCACCCAGTTTTCTTGCGAAATCGCAATTTAGAGAAGAAAGAATAATGTACAATATTTTATTATTTATTTATGTATTAGTTTGTATCGCCTTAATCGGCTTTATCCTTGTTCAACAAGGTAAAGGTGCGAACGCAGGTGCGTCATTTGGCGGCGGTGCATCAGGTACTATGTTTGGTTCTGCAGGTGCAGGTAACTTCTTAACCCGTACCAGCGCAATCTTAGCAACCGGCTTTTTTGTGATTGCTTTAGTGTTAGGTAACATTAACTCTCACCGTGGTAACGTACAAAAAGGTTCGTTTGACGATTTATCTCAAACTGCTGAACAAGTTCAACAACAGCAACAACAAGCTGCTCCAGCGGTTGAAAACAAAAATAACGATATTCCGCAATAAGGAATAAAAACAGAATAAACGCTCTGGTGGTGGAATTGGTAGACACGCTATCTTGAGGGGGTAGTGGCCGCAGGCCGTGCGAGTTCAAGTCTCGCCCAGAGCACCAACTATAAACCGACTTAATCAAGTCGGTTTTTTTCGCCTAAAATTTGCTTGAATAGCTAGTTATTATCCCCTGTTTTGGTTACAATCGGTCAATTTCTTTTTCTAAAACCCCATTAGGAGAGCACTATGAACTTCCCTCAAATCGCCCAGCAAGTGATTGATAAGCTTGGCGGCAAAGAAAACATCGCCACAGCAGCACATTGTGCAACGCGTTTACGTATTGTGCTAAACGATGAAAGCAAAGTGGACAAAGAAGGTATTGATAACATTGAAGGCGTGAAAGGGCAGTTTGCTGTCGCTGGTCAATATCAAATTATCTTCGGTTCAGGCACAGTGAATAAAGTCCATGCTGAACTCACCAAATTACTTGGTATTGGCGATGTGAGCAAAGCCGAAGTGGCAGAAGCAGCGTCAGGTAATCAAAACTTATTGCAACGTTTGGTGAAAGGCTTAGCGGATATTTTCGTGCCAATCATTCCGGCAATCGTCGCAGGCGGTTTGTTAATGGGTATTCACTCCATGCTGACAGCGAAAGGTTTCTTCGTTGATGAATTAAGCGTGATTGATATGCACCCAGGTCTTGCGGATTTGGTGGATTTTATTAACACCATCGCGAATGCACCATTTGTGTTCTTACCGGTATTACTCGGTTTCTCTGCCACCCGTAAATTCGGCGGTAACCCATTCTTAGGGGCAGCGCTTGGGATGTTATTAGTTCACCCTGCATTAGCAGATGGTTGGAACTACGCATTAACCCTTGCGCAAGGCAAAATCCAATACTGGAATGTATTCGGTCTTGAAATTGAAAAAGTCGGCTATCAAGGTACCGTTATCCCAACATTAGTTTCTGCTTGGGTATTAGCAACCTTAGAAAAAACCTTCCGTAAGTTTGTACCTTCTTACTTAGATAACCTTATTACCCCATTATTCTCGCTCTTTATTGCGGGCTTTTTAGCATTTACCGTAATTGGTCCAATCGGTCGTGAAGCGGGGTCATTAATTGCATCAGGCTTAACTTGGTTATATGACACCTTAGGCTTCGTGGGTGGCGCAATCTTCGGGGCATTCTACGCACCAATCGTGATCACGGGCATGCACCAAACCTTCATTGCAGTTGAAACACAATTATTGGCTGAAATGGCAAATACAGGCGGTACCTTTATTTTCCCAATCGCCGCAATGTCAAACATCGCACAAGGTGCGGCCTGTTTAGGTGTGGCAGTGGCATTAAAAGATCCAAAAGTACGCGGTTTAGCGGTGCCATCTGGTATTTCTGCACTATTAGGGATTACTGAACCAGCGATGTTTGGGGTGAACTTACGCTATCGTCTGGCTTTCTTTGCGGCGATGATTGGTTCAGGCTTATCAAGTGCCTTTATCGCATTCTTCAATGTAAAAGCCATTGCATTAGGCGCAGCAGGTTTCTTAGGTATTCCATCGATCAAACCAGATAGCCTTGCGATGTACAGCATCGGTATGGTGATTTCATTTGTGGTGGCATTCACGCTTTCAGTCATTTTCGTGAAACGCGCACAAGCAAAAGCCTAATTGAGATAAAAAAGAAAAAGCACGAGTTTAACCTCGTGCTTTTTTGTTTGGAAAAATGCGTCTAAAAATGACCGTACTTTCAGTGAAAATTAGCCTTCTCGACAGTTTAACCAGGTGCTTCTTATGCCTTGATTATTCTTGTAGTACACAGAATTATTTTCACGTGCGATTAAATCATCGGATTGTTTAATTCCGCTTGGCTAATGTTATTTTTAAGGTATCGTGTTTTAACGGTTTTCTTTGGTTGTTGTGTTGTTGTACAAGCAAACAAACCTACGAATGCCGCCGTCAGTAATGCTAATTTAAATTTATTCATCGATAAAGTTCCGAGAGTAGAGTGAATTAGAAAGGGAGTATGATAGCGGAAATTTGGGATAGTGCAAGGGACAGGATTGGTTATGCGCAGTTTAGAAGTGCGGTTCTTTTTTGGGTGTTTTATTGAATTGCTACCGTAGATGTCGGCAAATTCGACAGCAAAGAAATTGATTTTATCGCCCGAAAAGCCGATGAAATTTTATATATACAAGTCGCCTTTGAAATCCCTGAAAATACCCACGAAACAGATAATCTTTTACATATTAAGGATAACTACAAAAAGGTCTTAATTACGGGAAAATATTACGAACAAACAGAAATTGATGGGATTGAGGTGATGTATGTGGTGGATTGGTTGTTGCAATAAATCCAAAAACATTGAAAATTTTCACCGCACTTTTTGTGTTTAACACTTATGCTGGCGCGCGTTTCTCAACGCGAGCCCAAGAACGTAAATAAAGTGCGGTTGATTTTTGAAGTATTTTTGTTCGAATTAGGCACACGCTAGAAAGGTGTGTCATCATAGGGAATTCTATAAATTAGCTAACATCTTTTTCGGGTAATGAGAAATCTTCATAGTAACAACAGTAAGCAATGATCAAGGCAAATATCCCAATACCTATGGAAAAGGCTATTTTAGCTTCTCGTTCAGTTCTTTCGCGATGTTTTATTTTTCTCTCATATTTTTCTCTTTCTGTAGAATAAAAAAGTCGGACTAAAATAGATAAGATCAAAATAGATAATAAGATAATACTCAATATTATTTTTGCAAAAAAGATGATTAGTGTATAGGGAATGTTATGCAAATTTGCTCTATATGTAATCCTCCATACAAAAATTGACATTACAATCGTTGATACTAAAATTAATTTAGACATTGTTTCACTTGTAATACTTCCCTTTTCACCAAGAAAATAGAATATTGCAATTAATATAGGATTAACCATAGTAATTGCAATATCTGCATAACTATAGAAAAAAATAGCTTTTCCTTTTTGGTGTAAATAAAAGCAATACGCAAGATATGCTAAACCAATAGTAAATAATAAAATTTCCATGAATGCTCCTTAGGTTATGAAAAAACTTATTTTTCAATAAAAAATACTACTTATCAATAGTGAATTTATGATTTAACTAATAACTTTTACTTCATCGCCACACCCAACCATTTCATCATCTCTCTCTCATCCCAACCTTTACGTTTGGCATAATCTTGAGCTTGGTCTTCATCAATGCGACCTAGAGTGAAATAGTTACTTGCCGGGTGGGTGAAGTACCAACCGCAGACGGAAGCTGCCGGCCACATGGCGTAGCTTTCGGTGAGTTTCATGCCGACGCGTTGTTCCACCTCTAATAAATCCCAAATCAAGGCTTTTTCGGTATGTTCTGGGCAGCTTGGATAACCCGGTGCTGGGCGGATGCCGATATAGTTTTCATTGATTAAACCTTGGTTGTCGAATTCTTCTTGCGTGTAGCCCCAAATGCGGGTGCGAAGTTCGAAGTGTAGGTATTCTGCCATGGCTTCGGCGAGGCGGTCGCCCACGGCTTGTAGCAAGATGGCGTTGTAGTCATCGCCTGCTGCTTTATAGCCTTCTACTAACTCCATTTCTTCAATACCGGCACAGACAGCAAACATACCCATCCAGTCTTTTTTGCCGCTTTCGCGATCGGCAATAAAGTCGCTTAAGGCAAAGTTAAACGGGCTTTTGCTGTTTTTGCCCCGTTCCGTTTGTTGGCGTAAGCCGTAAGCGGTGCCAATAGGTTTTGTGCGTTCTTCATCAGCGAAAAGCACCACATCATCGCCCACACGTTCTGCAGGGAAGATGCCTAAAATACCGCTTGGATTGAGCTTGTGGTTTTGTTCTAATTCATCTAATACCACTTGTGCATCATTCCACACTTTACGTGCTTCTTCGCCGCCTTCTGGATAATCAAAGGCATCAGGATAGCCACCCATCAAGCCCCAAATGCGGAAGAATGGCGACCAGTCGATAAATTTACGTAATGTGGCAATCGGTACGTTTTTAAATTCCACAATACCGGTTTGGTTTGGTTTTGGTGGCACGTAATCTGCCCATTCACCACTAAAGCCATTAAAGCGGTTTGCGCGAGCCTCTTCAATGCTGAGCTGTTTACGCAGTGGTTTACGGTTAGAGAAAGATTGCTGAATTTTCTCGTAATCTTTCTTGAATTGTTCCCACAATGCCGCACGGCTTTCAGGATTCATCAATGTCGCACACACCGTCACCGCACGGGAGGCATTAGAGGTATAAAATACGCCGTGTTCTTTATATTTTGGATAAAGTTTAATTGCCGTATGTTCTTTAGAAGTGGTTGCACCGCCAATCATTACAGGCAGATTTAAGCCTAAGCGAGTCATTTCACCTAAGAAGTATTCCATCTCATCTAAAGAAGGGGTAATCAAGCCACTTAATGCGATAATATCGGCTTTTTCATCAATAGCGGTTTGAATGATTTTATCTGCAGGCACCATGACGCCCAAGTCAATTACTTCAAAGTTATTACATTGCATCACCACGCTTACGATGTTTTTACCGATGTCGTGCACGTCACCTTTTACGGTCGCAATCACCACCTTACCGTTGCTTGAACCTTTTTGTTTGGTAGCGTTGATAAACGGCTCTAAATACGCCACAGATTGTTTCATCACGCGTGCGGATTTCACTACTTGTGGAAGGAACATTTTACCGTCACCGAATAAATCACCGACTACATCCATCCCTTCCATCAGCGGACCTTCAATTACATCTAATGGGCTTGGTAATTGTTGGCGAGCTTCTTCGGTATCTTCCACAATGTAAGTGGTAATCCCTTTCACCAGCGCATGTTTTAAACGTTCTGCCACTGGCCAAGTGCGCCATTCTGCGACAGAATCGACCGCACTTTCATCGTTGCCTTGGTTACGATATTTTTCCGCAATATCGAGTAATTTTTCGGTGGCATCAGGGCTGCGGTTTAATACCGCATCTTCCACAATTTCACGTAATTCAGGATCGAGATCGTCATAAATCGCAAGTTGTCCCGCATTCACAATCCCCATATCC
>JAGZXE010000061.1:0-7659 GCA_018378615.1 Parahaemophilus parainfluenzae | reverse complement strand
ATCACACCAAAAAATGGACTTAATTTGCCACATAAATGATATTGGGTTTCATGTTTTGCGTAAGGATGTAACCACTTCCACATAAAAGATCCTTAATTCAAAAAATAAAAAACAGTTAAAAATCTGAGCGCACTTTCACCGTCATGATGATTAATTATCTAAACTAATTCGTAGTGCCGCGGCAATAGCAAAAGGCGATAAGGTTATTGCGCCAGCCAAAATTGCACCTAAAATAGCAAGCTGTCCACCATAAGGGAGATTTAACGTAGCGGCATCTAAAATTGCTGAAGCAAAAATTAAAACCGGAATGAATAATGGTACCACAAGTAAACTCAGCAATACGCCACCTTTACGTAACCCCACCGTTAATGCCACACCAATTGCACCAATGCAGCTTAAAATCGGCGTGCCCACTAAGAGTGTAAGCACCAGTGCCCACCAAATATTCACTTCCAATGAAAGCAATAAAGCGGCAATCGGAGAAAGTAGAATCAACGGCAAACCCGTTAACAACCAGTGTGCAACGACTTTTGCAAGTGCCGTTAATGCTAAAGGTTGAGCCGTAAGCATCAATTGTTCTAAAGAACCATCAATAAAGTCATCTCGGAATAAGCGCTCAAAAGACAGCAACGCAGAAAGCAATGCAGCTACCCAAGCAACGCCAGGTGCGATGCGAGAAAGTAACTTAGGATCCGGCCCAATAACTAATGGAAATAGCGTGATGACGATCAAAAAGAACCAAAGCGGATTTAAAATTTCCGCTTGCTTACGGGTCGCAATCTTCAGCTCTCGCTTTATAATCTGTAAAAATATCATAAAAATCTAAGGGTTATATTTATAATCAGCAAGATTGATTTTCTTTAATAGGCTACTTGGTACTTCTTGATGACTCGTTAAAATCACCATTCCACCTTTTTTAGCATGATTTTCAAAAAGTGCGGTCAAAACTTCAACCCCTTTTTTATCTATTGCTGTAAAAGGTTCATCCAAAATCCAAAGTGGCGCCTCAGAGATCCATAATCTCGCCAAGGCAATGCGCTTTTGCTGCCCCGCGGAAAGTTGAGCTGCAGGCAAATCTTCGCGACCGAGTAAGCCCACTGTTTCCAAGACATCCCATAAAATATCGGTGCCTTGCTGGCTTTGACTAATCTGCTGATAAAATTTTAAATTTTCCCATGCTGTTAATTCAGGTTTCACACCAGAATGATGGCCGAGATAAAGTAGCTGATGATGGTATTCTTCGCGTTGCTTTGTAATCTCGTCTGAATTCCACCGCACGTTACCTTCTACTGGTTGTGCAAGACCAGCTAAAATCCGCAATAAACTTGTTTTACCGATACCATTGTGTCCTTCAATTTGCACGAAATCACCACTTTGAAATTGCAGTGAAAGATCAGTGAACAACACGCGATCGCCACGTTGGCACGCCAATTGTTCTAATTGAAGTTGATGAGCAGGAAACATAGTCTCAGCCTTAAAAATAAAATCTTATGAAAAATCAGCGGGTATTCTACCACAAGGGGAAATTTTGACGAGATTTTAAGGGCTAAAAGGTATAACTATTTAGAAGTAGATCGGTGTGTTTATTGATTTAAAACAAACTAAATTTTCCTAGCTTTTTCATCAGATAATCAAATAATTAAAAGATTTACTGATCTAAATCAATTTTTCTGCTACTATTTAGTTACTTTTTGATGTCGTTTTATCAAAAACATTACCTTAACTTCATTTAAAAAAGGAACATATTATGTCTTATACTCTACCTGAATTAGGCTACGCTTATGATGCATTAGAACCACATTTTGATGCACAAACAATGGAAATTCACCATACTAAACACCACCAAGCCTATGTAAATAATGCAAACGCGGTGTTAGAAACTTTACCTGCTGAATTTTCTGAAATGTGCTCAGGTCAATTAATCAGCCAATTAGACAAAATCCCAGCTGAAAAACGTACTGCATTACGTAACAACGCAGGCGGTCACGCAAACCACAGCTTATTCTGGAAATCATTGAAAAAAGGCACCTCTTTACAAGGTGATTTAAAAGCCGCTATCGAACGTGATTTCGGTTCTGTAGAAAACTTCAAAGCTGAATTTGAAAAAGCAGCGGCGACTCGTTTCGGTTCTGGTTGGGCATGGTTAGTAATTAACCAAGGTAAATTATCTGTTGTTTCTACCGCAAACCAAGATTCTCCATTAATGGGCAAAGAAATCGCTGGTTGTGAAGGTTTCCCTCTTTTAGGTTTAGACGTTTGGGAACACGCTTACTACTTAAAATTCCAAAACCGTCGTCCAGACTACATCAAAGAATTCTGGAACGTAGTAAACTGGGATTTCGTGGCAGAGCGTTTAGCTAAAAAATTAGCAGATTGCGGATGTGCAGCTAAATAATCGCTTCTCAAAATATATAAAAAATCGCCTATTTTTAGGCGATTTTTTTATCGGTTAAATCCAACGTCTGACTTTTTTCTTATAAGTCAAATAAGACTCACCAAACTTCTTCTCTAGCCAGTATTCTTCAGGTTTTATTTGCCATTGTGTGATGAGATAAATAAACAGAAAAACACCGAGAAAACTGACCGCACTTTGTAAATAAAGCGCCCATGCAATCAATAATCCCGCTAGGCTTAAATACATAGGGTTACGACTAAAACGATAGATACCACTTACCACAAATACTTTGCTTTTCTCTAAATGGATGGGATGAATATTGGCTTTATTTTTGTAGAATTGCCAAACACTGAAAAAACCAACAAAAGATGAAGCCAACGCAATCAGATAAGCAATCACGATATTGATTGTAACAGGGTAAGGATTAGGTAAGCATGTCATGATAAGTGCACAGCCAATAAAAATGACGGGTGGCGGCACAATAGGTTTCTGAATCATAAGATCAAAAATCCAATAAAAAAGCCCGAGCAATTCGGGCTAATTAAAACATTACAGATTATTTAATTTCATCTGCGCCATTTGTTTTTCTAACGGGTTACCGCTTTTTTGTGCATTCTCAAAGCTTGCTTTAGCACCATTCACATCGCCTTTTGCGACTTGAATATCGCCCGCTAAAAGATCTTTACGTGCACTAAAGCCTTGGCTTTTCACTTGATTTAGACTTGCTAATGCTGCATCAAATTGACCTTGTTGGAATTGCACAGCAGACAAACGAAGCGCTGCTAGAGACGTTAAGATATCATCTTGTGATTGAGCAATTGCTTGTTTCAAGCTATTTTCAGCAGAGGCGTAATCTTGTTTTGCAACAAAACCTTTTGCTTCATCTAATAAGCTAAATACCGCATAGCTGGTTTTATCATGCGCTTTCACAAATTCAGCCACTTTAGCTTGTTGTGCCGCGGCATCTTTGTTTGTGGTATAAACTAACGCATCATATTCAGCAGACGCTTGCATGATTTGATTGGCTTGATAAGACTGCCAATAACGCCAGCCCAACATCCCGCCCACACCAAGAATAAAAGCGGCAATAATGGTTTTGCCATTGTCTTTCCACCATTCTTTTAACTGGTTCAGTTCTTGTTCTTCTTCAATGGTATATGCCATTTTCCTATCCTTCTAAAATTAAAATTGGGCTTTTACGTGTTCAATTAAATTGGACACATCAATGGTTTGTTGCTCTGCTGCGCCAAGTAAGTGTTTTACCACAACTTGATTATTTTGCACTTCACTTTCACCAAGCACAAGAGCCAGAGTCGCACCAGACTTATCTGCGCGTTTAAATTGTTTTTTAAAGTTACCGCCGCTGCAATGCAACATTGTGCTTAAGTGCGGTAATTCTGAGCGAAGTTTTTCAGCGAGCTGGAATGCGGCTAACGTTGTACCTTCACCTTGATAAACAACGTAAATATCTACCGCACTTTTTACCGGAATCGATTTATTCACTTCTTGAACGAGTAGCACTAAACGCTCTAAGCCCATTGCAAAACCGACACCACTGGTTGCGTGACCACCAAGTTGTTCAACTAAGCCGTCATAGCGTCCACCACCACATACAGTACCTTGTGCACCTAATGCTGATGTCACCCATTCAAATACAGTTTTATTATAATAGTCTAAACCACGTACCAATTTTGGATTAATTTCATATTGAATGCCCACCGCATCTAATAGACCGCATAACTGCGCAAAATGCTCGCGACTTTCATCATCTAAATAATCCAATAATTTTGGCGCGCCATCCAATACATCTTGTAATGCTTGATTTTTAGTATCCAAAATACGTAATGGATTTTTTACAAGACGTTCTTTCTCTTCTTCGCTCATTAAATCTTGGTGATTTTCTAAGAAAGCCACTAATGCAGAACGATAGTTTGCACGTGCTTCTAATGAACCAATCGAATTTAATTGAAGTGAAACATGTTGATCAATACCTAATGCTTTCCACAAACGAGCCGTTAAAATAATTAGCTCCGCATCAATTTCAGGGGTTGCGATACCAAATACTTCTACACCTGCTTGATGGAATTGACGATAACGACCTTTTTGTGGGCGCTCATGGCGGAACATTGGTCCCATATACCATAAACGTTGTTCATTGTTGTAAATCCAACCGTGTTCAATCGCAGCACGGACGCATCCTGCTGTACCTTCTGGGCGAAGTGTTAATTGCTCATCATTATCCCAGAATGTGTACATTTCTTTTGAGACAACATCTGTGACTTCACCAATTGCACGAGCAAATAATGGCGTACTTTCCACGATTGGCATACGCACTTCTGAATAGCCGTAGCTGCTTAAAATTTGGCGAACCTGTCCTTCAATCCATTGCCAAAGTGGAGATTCAGTTGGGGAACAGTCATTCATCCCACGAATTGCTTGAATATTTTTTGCCACGAGTTTTCCTTAAATAATTCGATTTTTTGGATCTTGTTGTGCAACTTTGGCACGAATTTTTGCTTCTAATTGGTCAATAATCGCGTCGTTGTCAAAACGTTCTTTTTGACGCTCACCATCTAAATAATAGCCACTTTTCTTATTACCACCGGTCACGCCAAGGTCAGAAACTAATGCTTCACCTGGACCATTTACCACACAACCAATAATAGACACATCCATTGGGGTGATAATATCTTCTAAACGTTGTTCCAGTGCATTCACCGTGCCGATCACATCAAACTCTTGACGAGAGCAAGTTGGACAAGCAATAAAGTTAATCCCACGAGAACGAATACGTAACGATTTCAAAATATCAAAACCAACTTTGATTTCTTCTACAGGATCGGCGGCTAAAGAGACACGTAAGGTATCACCAATACCTTCTGCCAACAGCATACCTAAACCAATTGCAGATTTCACCGCACCCGCACGTGCGCCGCCCGCCTCCGTAATACCTAAATGCAATGGTTGTTTAATGGCTTTAGCAAGTAAACGGTAAGATTCCACCGCAAGGAAGACATCAGATGCTTTTACGCTCACTTTAAATTGATCGAAGTTTAAACGATCTAAAATTTCAACATGGCGTAATGCTGATTCTAATAAGGCTTCTGGTGTTGGCTCGCCAAATTTCTCTTGGATATCTTTCTCTAATGAGCCTGCATTGACACCAATACGGATAGGGATATTTTTATCGCGTGCACAATCGACCACAGCTCGAATACGATCTTCACGACCAATATTGCCTGGGTTAATACGTAAGCAATCCACGCCATATTCAGCCACTTTTAACGCAATGCGATAGTCAAAATGAATATCCGCCACTAATGGCACATTCACTTGCTGCTTAATGATTTTAAAGGCTTCGGCTGCATCCATGGTGGGAACAGAAACACGCACAATATCTGCGCCGACACGTTCCAACGATTTAATCTGTGCAACGGTCGCCTCAACATCAGTTGTGCGAGTATTTGTCATGGATTGTACGGCAATCGGTGCATCACCACCGATTGGTACATTGCCCACATAAATTTTTGTCGATTCACGACGTTTGATAGTAGGTTTTACTGCTGACATTCTTTCGTAAATTATTCGTTAAGGTTTTGGTAATTTAAATTTAGCCACACGGCCATCAACGATAAGCGGATACGCTTCGCCTTTATAAGTAATACGAACGTTACCCGGCGCACCAATAATCAATGCATAGTCATTACCATTAAAGGTTAAGACTTCGCCTTGTTTATATTCTTTTTGCGCTAATACTTTACGGTTTTGGTCTTTCACACTAATCCAGCTTGAATTTTTCGTGATCTCAATAACAAGATCGCCTTTCGCTGTAGTTGGTGCTTCAGAAATAGCTGGGTTTTCAACCGCACTTTGTGTATCTGGCACAGTTTGCTCTGTTGTTGGTTCAGTGTTAGGTAACGTTTGTTCCACAACAGGAGCTTGGGCTTGTTCAACGGTAGGTGCTGAAGTTGCAGCGGTTGAAACTTCTGCATTTACTGGTTGAGCTTGATTTTCTTGAGTCGTTGAAACAGCGGGTTCAGCAGCATTATTTGTTTTTTCCGCTACAGACGTAGTTTCATTGCTTGACACCGCAGGCTGGCTATTTACTGTTACTGGAATTTTATTCGAATGAGTAACTGGCACCTCTGCTGTTTTTTCTTTTTCAACGTAGGTTTGGACTAAATTATCACGTTCTTCGTTTGATTTTTGATAATTTTGCCACCACCATAAGCCAGTCATTCCCACAGCAGCGAGTAAAATAATAGTTGTGAGTGTGCCTACCCAACGGCTGTGAGATGAATATTGGTTAACTGAAAGAGTCGCACGTGCATTTTTACTTAAATCATTTTTGTGTGCTTCACCAAAAGTTAAATGAGCCCATTCAGCATCAGGAATACGTAAAAATTTCGCATAACTACGAACGTAACCTCTCAAAAAGGTTGAAGGTACATTTTTTTGGACAAATTCATTATTTTCTAATTTTGCCAAAATGCCTGGACGTAAAGAAATGGCCTTTGCCACATCTTCTAAAGAAAGATTTAATGCTTCGCGTGTTTGGCGAAGTTTATCCCCAAAGGAGATTTCAGTTGTTTCAGTTTGTTCGACGATTGTATTCATAGGGATAAAAATAGAGAAATAGAAATAAAAAAACTAAATACCAAATTTTAAAGTCGAAAGGGGCTTTTGGCAATGATTATTTGAGCGCACGGAGCTTTTCCGCTCTGGAAGGATCAACTTGGCGCAATTTCTCCAATGCTTGGTGATAAACATCGGTTTGTTTTCCGGCAAAAGCACAAAGTGCCATATTTTCGTAAGTATCGGCTTGATGATAATAATTCGGTGCAGCGAGTGCCGCATTAAATTGTGAATAAGCTTGTTCAAACTCACCTTGCCCACATAAAAAAGCACCGAAGTTGTTATACACATCACCTTGCTTATCATCTAACTTAATCGCCTGTAAATAAGCTTGCTTCGCTTTTTCCGTATCGCCTTGTAATTGATAAAAATGCGCAAGTGCCGAGTGCACAAGATAATAGCGTTCATCATGTTCAAAAGCTTTATCTAAATTCAGTTTTGCTTGAACAAAATCCTCTTGTTGCAGATAGCCTAATGCCAATTCAACGCGCGCTTTTGCTGCTTGTTGTTTATTAAAATCAACAGAAGACTGAGAGACGCAAGCAGAAAAAACAAAAGGAAAAATGACCGCACTTAGAATGTTAATTGGGATTAATTTCATCTTATCACTCCTCTATCTTATCACTCTT
>JAGZXE010000060.1:0-22367 GCA_018378615.1 Parahaemophilus parainfluenzae | reverse complement strand
GCCAACACAAATTTAGAGTTAAAGATATTCAACCCTTTATTTTCCATGGCGCCCATATTGAAGAAGTCCACAGCAACAATCATGTAAATATCTAAGTCGTATTCTAAATTAAAACGCTCTTCATCCCATTTCATCGCTTTTTTCAGACTTTCCATTGCCCAAGAAGCACGATCAAGATTGCCACGGTCAACATAAAGCTCTAAAGCCACTTCTCGACCACTTTTTGTGGTAAAGGTATCTTGTAATAAATCAAAATCACCTGCTACTAAAGCGAATAAATAGCTTGGTTTCGGGAATGGGTCACTCCATTCAACCCAATGACGACCGTCCTCTAACTCGCCACTTGCAATGCGGTTGCCATTAGAAAGCAAGTAAGGATATTTAGTTTTATCTGCGGTAATTTTGGTTGTATAGCGAGCTAATACATCAGGACGATCAAGCATATAGGTAATTTGACGGAAACCTTCTGCTTCGCATTGAGTACAAATGCCTTCACCTGATTGATAAAGCCCTTGTAAAGAGGTGTTTTGTACAGGCTCTAGATTCGTCACAATTTCAAGTTCAAAATTGGCCGCACTTTGATTGGTTAAATCTAACGTTAAACTTTCGTGGTCTTGATGATAATGTTTGAAATCTTCGCCATTAAATTTGATGGAAGCAAATTGGAAACCATGACCATCTAATCGTAGGTGTGTTGCTTCGTCGTTTAAACGTTGGAAGGTTGTTTTTGCAGTGACAACGGTATGATTAGGATCTAATTGAAAATCAAGGAAAATATCCGTAACTGTAAAATCAGGTTGTTTGTAATCTTTTCTATATTTCGCTTTAGCTAACATAATCTGCTCTATTTCTAAGAAAAAAACTCCTATTAGGATAAAATTTTATAACAAAACTTGCAATGTAATTTTCAGTCTTTACCACATAGCAAACGATTGCTTAAAAGTAGACAAATATGCTATTCTACGCATCGTTTTTTATCAGATAAATTTTTAAAAATATGTCAAATACCGCACAAATTGCTATTGTTATGGGCTCTAAAAGCGATTGGGCTACCATGCAAGAAGCAACTCAAATTTTAGATGAACTCAATGTGGCATATCATGTTGAAGTGGTTTCCGCACATCGAACTCCCGACAAACTGTTTGAATTTGCCGAAAATGCACAAAAAAATGGTTACAAAGTGATTATTGCTGGTGCAGGTGGTGCAGCACATTTACCTGGTATGATTGCGGCCAAAACGCTTGTGCCCGTATTGGGTGTCCCTGTTAAAAGTTCTATGTTAAGCGGTGTTGATAGCCTTTATTCTATCGTGCAAATGCCTAAAGGTATTCCTGTTGGTACGTTAGCAATTGGCCCTGCTGGCGCAGCGAATGCAGGATTACTCGCCGCACAAATTCTTGCTGGCTGGGATGATGCGTTATTTGCTCGCCTACAAGCATTCCGCGAAAATCAAACTAATGTGGTATTGGATAATCCTGATCCACGTAAATAAAACACCTTTCATTTTGACCGCACTTTTTAAAGTGCGGTTGTTTTTTTAGCTAGATTTGATGAGAAATTTTATGCAAAACTCTACCCTCTATCCTACCGTTTATGTGCTTGGTAATGGTCAACTCGGCAGAATGTTACGTTATGCAGGTGCACCTTTAGATATTCACGTTCAACCACTTGAGTTCAATGCACCCGTATTTGATTTACCTAAAGATGCTATCATCACTGCAGAGATTGAACGTTGGGAAAAAACACCTTTAACTGAATTATTGGGCCATCATAAGAATTTCGTGAATCAGAATGTTTTTGGCTTATTGGCTGATCGTTTTACCCAAAAATCTTTACTGGATGAACTTAATCTTTCTACCTCGCCTTGGTGTTTATTAAAAGATAAAACGCAATGGAATGATATTTTCCAAACTATTGGCGAGAAAGTCGTCGTCAAACGTAGAACAGGCGGATATGATGGACGTGGTCAATGGATTATCAGCGATGAAAACAAAGCAGACATCACCGATGACTTATTTGGTGAAGTGATCGCAGAAAAATTTATTCCTTTCGATTATGAGGTTTCTATTGTAGGCGCAAGATTTAAAAATGGTGAAAAACGTTTTTATCCCGTTACGCATAACCTACAGCAAAATGGCATTTTACGTTACAGTGTGACAGATGTTTCATTCCCTCAACAACAAAGCCAACAAACTCAAGCGGAATCTATGCTCGGAAAAATCATGGATAAGCTTGAATATGTAGGTGTAATGGCGATGGAATGCTTTGTGGTGGGTGATAAATTATTAATTAATGAGCTTGCCCCTCGGGTGCATAACAGTGGACATTGGACACAGCTAGGCTGTGCCATTAGTCAATTTGAATTGCATCTACGTGCTTTATTAGATTTACCTACATCATCATTACAGCCCATTGCACCAAGTGTCATGGTCAACTTGATTGGTACAAAACATAATCCACAATGGTTGAACACGCCTTTCTCTCAGTTACATTGGTATGGTAAGGAAGTTCGTCCAGGTAGAAAATTAGGTCATATTAATATTACGCATCCTGATAAAACAATCATTATCCAACAGCTTGAAAAACTTCGTCACGAACTCCCTGAAGACTATCAATCCGGTTTAAATTGGGCGATTGAGAAATTAAAATAATCGAAAAAATAACCGCACTTTTTGATGAATATCTAAAAACATCAACGTGCGGTTGATTTTTATTAGGTTCTTCTTGATAAAATCAATCGACTGAAGTATAAAATTACTCATCTCACAACACATACATAAGGAAAAGCTATGTTTGAACATATCAAAGCGGCTCCGGCCGATCCTATCTTAGGCTTAGGCGAAGCATTCAAATCTGAAACTCGTGAAAATAAAATCAACTTAGGTATTGGCGTTTATAAAGATGCACAAGGTACAACGCCAATTATGCGTTCGGTAAAAGAAGCCGAAAAACGCTTATTTGATAACGAAAAAACGAAAAACTATCTGACTATCGATGGTATTGCAGATTATAACGAACGTACAAAAGAACTCCTTTTCGGTAAAGATTCAGTAGTCATTAAAGCGAATCGAGCAAGAACAGTACAAAGCTTAGGCGGTACAGGTGCATTACGTATTGCTGCAGAGTTCATCAAACGCCAAACCAAAGCTCAAAATGTGTGGATTAGCACGCCAACATGGCCAAACCACAATGCCATTTTCAATGCGGTAGGCATGACAATTCGTGAATATCGTTATTATGATGCTGAACGCAAAGCCCTTGACTGGGAACATTTACTTGAAGATTTAAGCCAAGCAAGCGAAGGCGATGTCGTGCTTTTACACGGTTGCTGCCACAATCCAACCGGTATTGACCCAACTCCTGAACAATGGCAAGAATTAGCCGCACTTTCAGCAAAAAATGGTTGGTTACCACTCTTTGACTTTGCTTATCAGGGTTTAGCCAATGGCTTAGACCAAGATGCTTATGGTTTACGTGCTTTTGCGGCAAATCATAAAGAATTATTAGTGGCGAGTTCATTTTCTAAAAACTTTGGTTTATACAATGAGCGTGTAGGTGCCTTTACCTTTGTGGCTGAAAATACAGAAATTGCTTCAACTGCATTAACACAGGTAAAATCAATTATTCGTACTCTATACTCCAACCCAGCATCTCACGGTGGGGCGACTGTAGCAACAGTATTAAATGATCCACAACTTCGTCAAGAATGGGAAAATGAATTAACTGAAATGCGTGAACGTATCAAAAAAATGCGTCATTTATTCGTTCAGTTATTAAAAGAATACGGTGCAGAACAAGATTTCAGCTTTATCATGGAACAAAACGGTATGTTCTCTTTCAGCGGCTTATCGCCTGAACAAGTTGATCGCTTAAAAGATGAATTTGCGATTTACGCTGTTCGTTCTGGTCGTATCAACGTAGCAGGTATCACTGAAGATAATATTCGTTATTTATGCGAAAGCATCGTTAAAGTGCTTTAATCAATAAAAACAAAAAGTGCGGTTAAATTTGACCGCACTTTTTTTCATCTCAACATAACAAAATAAAAGGCAGATTTTACTCTGCCTTTTTATCAAATAATTACCATTGGTAACCGATGCTTCCACCCCAGTTTACATCACTGCGGGTATTGATACTTGCACCAACTTTAATCGAAATTTTATTATTATCAGAATTTCGACCATAACCAACCGCTAATGCATTTTCGTTGCGATAACCACCAACACCAACAGAAACTAAGCTTTTACCCGCTTCATTTGGACGTTGTAAGAAAGAAATCGCTGTCGCACCTGCAATACCTGCACGTAAACGACGATCAACGTGATCAATTTTGTTGTCTAAACGATTGATGTTGTTATTAATGTTTTTCACTGCATTATCAACATAACGTTTATTTACTGCATCAGTTGGGTCTTTAGGATCGGCCACATTCACACACTTCATTTACAACAGTACCTTCAGATGCACTTGCAGTCACGTTAAATCCACGACCACCTGCATTTTTGATTTCATCTTTGGTTTTTTGTGAAAGATCCACTTTATAGTTGGTTACTGTAGTTACAGTTACACCATCTTTTCCAGTAACTTTGGTTGGTTCGCCCACTGTTACAGTAATTGCATCTGAGCCTGCTTCAACTGATGCTGAAGTGTCTTTTGCATTCACTTTAATTTCTGCTGCATTCTCACCATCTTTTACAACAACTTCGGTATTTTCACCATTCACAAAATTAACTTTACCATGGGTATTAATACGCGATGTTTCAGTACCATTGTTTTGAATGTTAAAACCTGCATTGTAATAAGCTTGATATAACTGACTACCATTTACTGCGTCGTTTGATTCAGCTGTAATTCGGCCAGCCCCCACATTTTGGATCTGGCGAACAAGTGTTCCATCACCGACAGATACTGCGCCTTTTTGAGTTGAAGAAGTACCATTGTAATTAACTGTTGTACCTGTCGCCTTATCGTCAAAAGAAGATAAGGCTTTTGCTGTCTGATCAAAATTATTGGCTGCACTACTTGAATAAGAACCTAATGTTACAGAGTTTTCATGCGTACCTTTTGCTTGTGTACCAATCACAATAGCGCTAACTGCAGAGGCATTACTTGCTTATCCAACTGCGATAGCATTAATAGCTGAAGACTGGCTATCTTTACCAATAGCAATTGAATTATCTGATGACGCACTCGCATTAGAGCCAGATGCCAATGCATCACTACCGGAGGCCCTTGCTTTAGCACCTAAAGCCATTGAGCTTCCGCCACTAGCCTCTGCGCCATTACCTAATGCTGAAGCCTGAATAGCACTTGCTTTCGCATCGTTACCTACAGCAGTCGAAACAATTGCACTTGCATTAGCTAAAGTACCTAGTGCCGTCGCACTTTGAGCGCCCGCATAAGAACGACGTCCTAATGCTGTAGATTCTCGTCCTTCGGTTACTGCAGCTGAGCCCACAGCAACAGAATTATCTGCTCTAGCCGATGCTCCTACACCTAATGCAGTCGCTCCCCATGATGAAGCTGATGCGCTATCCCCAAAAGCAGAAGCACTTTGCGCAATAGCCTTCGTAGCTCGACCTATAGCTGTCGCAGTTGAGCCTGTTGCATTTGCATTTGCACCAAAAGCTGAAGATCCTTCTCCATCAGCATAAGACGCTACACCAACTGCGGTTTGACTATTTCCCCCTGCTTTCTCATTAGAGGTTTTTGCCATCAAACCGATAGCAACCGAGTTTGAACCTGTGCCACTTGATGCGCGATCACCAAGAGTGACACCATATCCAGATTGACTTGTTGCATTATTTCCTAACGTTATTGACCAACGAGCTTTATTTGTTACGTTATTACCAATAACTATACTGTCCACGGCTTCTGATTTTGCTTTTTTACCTAAAACAACCGAATCTCCGGTGGTACCAACTCCGGCAATAGCACTAACATCAGTACCACCAACAATATTTCCATCATTATTTAATACAACATTGGTTTCAGCCATTGCGCTTGTACTTACACCTGCTAAAACTGCAGTACCAATAACTACAGTTAATGTTTTACGTTTGTCTGTTTGAGATGATTTACCAACAGATTTGCTTAGTTCTGAAACAGCAATCCAACATTGGCTTACAGTGTTCCAAATAATTTTAAAGATATGGTTCATAATAAATTCCTTAGTAATATTATTATCAATATTCAAGAGAAAATAATCTTGAATATAACTGCTTTATCGTAATATAACACCAATTATAGCCAAGATTAAATTATATTTAAAAATATTAGTAGAAAATATATTAGTTATATTTCGTATAAATATTTATTTCATTACAAATAAAAAATGGCCATAAAAATGACCATTTTTTTATATTGAATTACCATTTTTCTAACGCTTCTTTATCGCTCTCTCTTGCTTCAATCCAACGTTCACCTTGATTGGTTTGTTCTTTTTTCCAGAAGGGGGCTTTGGATTTTAAGAAGTCCATAATGAATTCATTAGCATGATAAGCATCACCTCGGTGAGCAGAACTAATTCCAACCAAAACAATTCCATCGCCAGTATGCAAAAGTCCCACACGGTGAATTACAGACACTCGCTGGATATTCCAACGGGCTTTCGCCTGTTCTACAATTTCACGTAAGGCTTTTTCTGTCATGGCGGGATAATGTTCTAAGTATAAGCTAGATACCTCATCGCCTAAATTAAGATCACGTACTTTACCCACAAAAATAACCGTTGCGCCAACCGAATGTTGCTCAGAAAGCCATTGGTAAACGGCATTTTGATCGAAAGGTTGTTCTTGTACTGAAATCTGAATATCCGTCATTTAGCCCCCTGTTACTGGTGGGAAAAACGCAATTTCATCGCCATTTTTGACCGCACTTTCTAATGGCATTAAAGTTTGATTAATGGCAACTAAAAGCTTCCCTTTTTCTAACGCTAACGCCCATCTATCACCTCTTTGAGCAAGATGTTCACGCACTGCTTCCGCTGTCGCAAAATCGCCTTCAAGCTGAATAGAATCTTCCCCAATTAATTCACGAGTTTGAGCAAAAAATAAAACATTTAACATCTTATTTTTCCTCCGCAATAAAATGACCAGATTTTCCACCGCTCTTTTCTAACAGGCAAACGTGCTCAATCACTATGTCTTTTTGTACGGCTTTACACATATCGTAAATGGTTAGAGCTGCTACGCTTGCAGCAGTTAATGCTTCCATTTCTACGCCGGTTTTTCCGGTTAATTTGCAAAGAGATTGAATGCGAACTTGATTGGTTTCAAGTAACGGTTCTAAATTCACTTCTACTTTAGAAAGTAATAAAGGATGGCAAAGCGGGATAAGCTCCCAAGTGCGTTTTGCCGCTTGAATACCTGCAATACGTGCTGTAGCAAATACATCGCCTTTGTGATGTTTACCTTCCACGATCATAGCAAGGGTTTCTTTTGACATGGTCACAATGGCTTCAGCACGAGCTTCACGAACAGTCTCTGCTTTTGCAGAAACATCCACCATATTGGCTTCGCCTTGAGAATTGATATGCGTAAATGTAGTCATAATAAAATAAAGTGCGGTTAAAATATTGAATGTTTTACATGTGTGACAAAAGCAAAATAAGTGAATCGTTTATTCACTTATTTACTTATTTACTTATTTACTTTTAGCCACCGATAGAAGCTAAATGGTTTCTTACGCCACTATCACCGATATGTAAATAATGATGTTCACGTTTACCTTGAAGCGCAGCGAAAATACGGGCTTGCAAAATATCTTGCTGTTCGTGGGATTGTAATAAATCACGTAATTCAATGCCTTCTTCGCCGAACAAGCAAAGATGAAGTTTGCCCTTCGCTGACACCCTGAGACGATTGCAGCTTGCGCAGAAATTCTTCTCATAAGGCATGATTAAACCAATTTCGCCTGCATAATCAGGATGTGTGAATACTTTAGCTGGACCATCAGTATGGGATTTATGTTGTAATTGCCAACCATTTTGTAGCAATTTCTCCGCCAATACTTGTCCTGAAAGATGGTGTTTTTTAAAGAAACTATCCATTTCACCGGTTTGCATCAGCTCGATAAAACGCATTTGAATTGGGCGATCTTTCACCCAAGCAAGAAATTGGTCAAACTCTTTGTCATTCAAATTTTTCATCAAAACTGAATTAACTTTGACTTTGTTGTAACCCACTTCAAATGCACTATCGATACCACGCATCACGTCATCAAACTTATTGATGCCGGTGATTTGATGAAACATTTTGGGATCGAGACTATCCACACTCACATTAACAGAGGTAATCCCTGCTTTTTTCCAATCAGCGACATCTTTTGCCATACGATAGTTACACTGATCGGTAATCGACAGTCGTAGATAGTAATATTGGCGTTGGAAAGGATCGACTAAGCGAGACTCTCCTACGTTTTTAATAGGAATGGATTGCATTTTACACCTTTCTAAATATGGAGAGGATAAACCGTTTCCAGCGTATCCCTGAATAACGTACCGCGTTATTGGCTTGTCGCCGTATTTCCTGTGAAACTTAGGCTAAACAAGCTCGGAGTTATGCGTTAAAAATAAATTGTGCTGATATTGTAATAAAAGCAAGCGGTTAATAGCAATAATTTGGTAGAATAACCCGACTATATTGATAAAAATAACAGAATTAACTTATATAAAAAAATATATAACATTATTTTTTATAATAATTTATAGGTAAAAAAGGAAGAAAAATGTCTGATTTATCTCGTCACAGCCGTCATGAACATTTAGACGAAATCAAACATATTGTTGCCATTGGTGGTGGTCATGGATTAGGGCGTGTATTATCGGCACTCAGTTTTATGAAAGAACGTTTAACCGGTATTGTCACCACCACAGATAACGGCGGTTCAACGGGTCGAATCCGTCAAGAACAAGGTGGTATTGCGTGGGGAGATCTGCGCAATTGCCTGAATCAAATCATTATTGAACCTAGCACTGCCTCCGCACTATTTGAATACCGCTTTACTGGCGAAGGTGAACTTTCTGGGCATAATTTAGGCAATTTAATGCTCAAAGCCTTAGAAGATATGCATATTCGCCCTATTGAAGCCATCAACTTGATTCGTGAATTACTCAAAGTTAAATCTCACATTATTCCGATGTCAGAAGAACCTGTTCACCTTGCGGCGAGTTTAGGTTCAGGCTCCAGTATTGTCGGTGAAGTGAGCATTGATAATTTAACGGAATTACCTCAATCACTTTTCTTAGTGCCGATGGTTAACGCCGCACAAGAAGCTATCCAAGCATTAGAGCATGCGGAAGTCATTTTACTTGGTCCAGGAAGTTTCATGACTAGCATTATGCCACCATTATTATTACCTGAATTAGCTACTGCCCTGCGAAATAGCAAAGCGAAAGTGATTTTTATTGATAATTTAGGGGTAGAAATTGGCGCTGCCTCTCATCTATCCTTGGCTGATCGTATTCAGAAAATTCATGAAATTGTTGGCGAACCCATTATTGATGGTGTCATTACACCTTATCGCGAAAAAAGTGCGGTCGATTTGTCCACCATTTCTTCCGTTAAAATCTTAGCTAAACGCTTGAATGCAGATGATATTAGCTATCGTCATGATAGAACGTTACTTGCTAAAGCTATCGATGAATTAGTGGGTGAATTAGATTACGAATAAAAAAACCGCACGTTAAAGTGCGGTCATTTTTTGGCTTATTTTTTCCCGAAAACTCTCACATTCGTGAAACCATTTTCTTTTAAATAAAGCGCTTGAAGTTTGCTCATCACGCCTCGTTCACAGTAAAGCACATAGTTTTTACTTTGATCTAATGAACTAAATTGTGAAGATAATTTGTAAAACGGCAATTGCATTACTTGATGCTCGTCTGATTCAAATGGATTTTCATCTGTCTCTTCAGGACTACGAATATCTAAAATAATATCATTTTCACCAAGCACTGAAATGGTATCTACTTCCACCACTTCTTTCTCAGTTTCTTCTGCAATTTGACGAATATCTAAATATTGTGCATTTTCAACCGCACTTTCCAACACGCCAAAATCAAAGTGATTTTCTTCTTCAAGAATTTTTTCACGTACCGCTTTGATTGTTGGATTTTTAGAGATCACGCCACAGAATTCAGGCATTGATTTAGCAATATCATCCGTACCGATCTCTTTCGCCATCGCGATAATTTGTTCTTTATCATGAGTAATGAGTGGACGTAATACTAATGCATCTGCAGCTTCATCAATTAAACGCAAATTCGTTAAAGTTTGGCTGGAAACTTGTCCGAGTGCCTCACCGGTAACGATAGCTTGAATATCAAAACGTTGTGCGACTTTACTTGCAGCACGCACCATCATTCGTTTTAACACGACGCCCATTTGGCCATTATCGACTTTCTCTAAAATTTCACCCACTACGCCTTCAAAAGGAATGGCAATAAAGCGGACTTTATGAGATGAGCTATAGCGATTCCAAATATGGTAAGCCATTTGTTTCACACCAATTTCGTGAGCAGCCCCACCTAAATTGAAGAAACAATAATGCACACGAGAACCACGACGAATAAGCATATAACTGGATACGCCTGAGTCAAAGCCACCAGAAATCAATGAAAATACGTCTTCTTGCGTCCCAATTGGATAACCACCAAGACCAACATGACGAGCTCTCACCAGCATCATTTTGTCATCTTCAATATCAATGCGAACAGTTACATCAGGATTTTTTAAACGTACTTTTGCACTTTCAATATGCTGATTTAAACCGCCACCGATATAACGTTCTGCTTCAATGGAACTAAAATCATGTTTCCCTTTGCGTTTTACACGCACGCAAAAGGTTTTGTTTTCAAGTTGAGCGGCGACATCCGCTAAGGTCAACTCAAAGATATGATGTAAATCGGTAAACGGTTTTTCTTCCACTTCTAAAAAATGATGAATACCTGGAATACGTTGTAAAAGTGCAATCAACTCTTCACGATTGGCTTCATTTTTTGAGCGCACTTCGATGTAATCCCAATGACGAACAACCGCCGTTTCTTCATCATATTTTTGTAAAATATTACGGATATTAGAGGTCAAAATTTTTGCAAAACGCTTACGCACGGTTTCGCTTTTAATCATAATTTCAGGAAAAAGTTTAACGATAAATTTCATAATAATCTGTGAATAATAAAAAATGGCCGTATTGTACGCTAAATTCCAGATCCCACAAAGTTCAAATTCTCACGAAAAACTGACCGCACTTTGAAATAAGTTTTTAACATCCCTATAAAAATCAAGTACAATACGGAGCAATTTATTCATCTGAAAAGGATAATTTAATGGCGCGTAAACCAGCAAATGCTGAACCTGATTTTGAAACAACACTTGCACAATTAGAAACCATTGTGACAAAACTTGAAAGCGGTGAATTACCATTGGAAGATGCACTGAAAGAATTTGAAAACGGCATTAAATTGGCTCAACTTGGTCAAGAACGCTTACAACAAGCAGAACAACGTATTCAAATTTTGTTACAAAAAAGCGAAACCGCCCCATTAAGTGATTATCAAGGGGAAGAGTAATCCATGAGTTATCAATTCGGCACTGAACTCAAACAAGTTCAAGATCGCATTAATCAGTTTTTAGCCAATCAATTTGAAGAAATTGACTCTTATAATGCCCCTTTGCGTGATGCCATGAAATATGGCTTATTGTTAGGTGGCAAACGCGTTCGTCCTTTCCTTGTCTATGCAACGGGAAAAATGCTCGGCGCAGAAATGTCCGCTTTAGATTACGCGGCAGCAGCCATTGAATCTATTCACGCTTATTCTTTAATCCATGATGATTTACCTGCCATGGACAACGATGAACTTCGTCGTGGTCAACCAACTTGTCATATTGCTTTTGATGAAGCCACGGCCATTTTGGCTGGCGATGCATTACAAGCTTTTGCCTTTGAAATTCTTACTGAAGCCCCTTCTCTTTCCGCAGAACAAAAATTGCAATTAGTGAAAGTATTGGCTCAAGCATCTGGCGTACAAGGCATGTGTTTAGGGCAAAGTTTAGATTTAATTTCAGAGCACAAACAAGTTAATTTAGACGAATTAGAACTTATTCATCGCAACAAAACTGGTGCATTGCTAACAGCCGCATTAAAACTGGGTTTTATCTGTTCACCTCACTTTGAAAACAAAGAATTAGAGCAACAACTAGAACGTTATTCACAAGCTATTGGTTTAGCTTTCCAAGTACAAGATGACATTTTAGATATTGAAGGTGACAGTGCGGAAATCGGTAAACCGGTGGGATCTGATTTAGGCTTAGATAAAAGCACTTATCCAAAACTGTTAGGATTAGATGGCGCGAAACAAAAAGCTCAAGAACTCTATCAAACCGCCTTACATGAATTAGACAATTTACCTTTTGATACCACTGCATTGCGTGCATTAGCTGAATTTATTGTCAATCGTAAAAGTTAATGGTGACAGCACTGACTTTAATTTCTCAAAGTGCGGTCACTTTTTTCACATTTTAGGACTAACGAATATATGAACAACTATCCTCTTTTATCCTTAATTAATTCGCCGGAAGATTTGCGTCTGTTGAATAAAGAGCAGCTTCCGCAGCTTTGTCAGGAATTACGGAGTTATCTGTTGGAGTCCGTTAGTCAAACTAGTGGTCATTTGGCATCAGGTCTTGGTACTGTTGAATTGACTGTTGCACTACACTACATTTTCAAAACCCCTTTTGATCAATTAATTTGGGATGTGGGCCATCAAGCTTATCCACACAAAATTTTGACGGGTCGTCGTGACCAAATGTCCACCATTCGCCAAAAAGGCGGCATTCATCCTTTCCCTTGGCGTGAAGAAAGTGAGTTTGATGTATTAAGTGTTGGTCACTCTTCTACTTCTATCAGTGCAGGACTAGGTATCGCTGTTGCGGCAGAACGTGAAAATGCAGGTCGCAAAACCGTTTGTGTAATTGGTGATGGTGCAATCACTGCGGGGATGGCATTTGAAGCCTTAAATCATGCAGGCTCTTTACATACTGATATGTTGGTCATTTTAAATGACAATGAAATGTCTATTTCTGAAAATGTCGGTGCATTAAATAATCACCTTGCCCGTATTTTCTCTGGCTCATTATATTCAACGGTTCGTGACGGCAGTAAAAAAATCTTAGATAAAGTGCCGACCGTTAAAAACTTTATGAAGAAGACCGAAGAACACATGAAAGGCGTGATGTTCTCTCCAGAAAGTACGCTTTTTGAAGAGCTCGGTTTTAACTATATTGGACCAATTGACGGACATAACATTGATGAATTAATTGCTACTTTAAGCAATATGCGCGATCTCAAAGGACCGCAATTTTTACACATCAAAACCAAAAAAGGGAAAGGTTACGAGCCTGCAGAAAAAGATCCAATTGGCTTCCATGGTGTACCCAAATTTGACCCAATCAGTGGACAACTGCCTAAATCAAACGCCAAACCAACCTATTCAAAAATCTTTGGTGATTGGTTATGTGAAATGGCAGAACAAGACGATAAATTAGTCGGCATCACCCCCGCAATGCGTGAAGGTTCTGGCATGGTTGAATTTTCAGAGCGATTCCCGCAACAATATTTTGATGTTGCCATCGCAGAGCAACATGCTGTCACCTTTGCAGCAGGCCTTGCAATTGGCGGTTATAAACCTGTTGTGGCAATTTATTCTACCTTCTTACAACGTGCTTATGATCAGCTTATTCACGATGTTGCTATTCAAAACTTACCAGTTCTTTTTGCCATTGACCGAGCTGGTATTGTAGGAGCAGATGGTCAAACTCACCAAGGTGCGTTTGATTTAAGTTTTATGCGCTGCATTCCGAATATGATCATTATGACACCAAGTGATGAAAACGAATGTCGCCAAATGCTTTACACGGGTTATAAATGTGGTAAACCTGCTGCGGTACGTTATCCTCGTGGAAATGCAATCGGCGTAGAATTAACCCCACTTGCTGAATTAGAAATTGGTCGTTCAAAAATGGTTCGCCAGGGTGAAAAAATCGCGATTCTGAATTTTGGCACACTCTTACCTGCTGCTTTATCTGTGGCAGAAAAACTTAATGCGACTGTTGTCGATATGCGTTTTGTGAAACCTATTGATGAGGCTCGTATTCTAGAAGTGGCAAATACGCATGATGTCATTGTGACATTGGAAGAAAATGCGATTCAAGGTGGTGCAGGCTCTGCTGTTTCCGAAGTGCTAAATTCTCATGGAAAAACAACCGCACTTTTACAGCTTGGTTTACCTGATATTTTTATTCCGCAAGGAACGCAACAAGAAGCGCTTGCTGAAATTAAATTAGATGAAAAAGGGATTGAAGAGCAAATTATTGCCTTTATAAAGGGCTAAATTCGTTCATTTTGGTTTAATTTTAATATTTTTAAAAATTTTTTCAAAAATATCGAACTATTTCAAAAACACACAGTCTGATACATTGCTAGTGCACTGCATATTGCAGTTATCTTTTTGAAGTTTCTTATAATTAAGACCTCCCCGCTATTCAAGTTTTGAGTAGCGGTTTTTTCTTTTTTGGAAGTAACAAAACGTATGGTTTAAATTTGGGGCAAATATTAAAAAATATATAAATCTGATTTTTTGCTTCTATTAGTTCTAATTATATTTCTACTTATCTGTCTTGATAATACGATAAAAATTTGATAAAAGAACTGATCATTTGCTCAAATAATTTATCGGAAAAGCCATAATGATGAATTTGTACGATAGCAATCATCGCTTTATAAGCATGAACACCCGGAATCATTGGAATAATTGCCGCAACGGTAAAGACTTTTGGATGGGCTAAATAACGATGAGATAAATGCACACCAATAAAACCAATCACACAAGTAGCGAAAAAAGTGGCAAAAACAATCGGGACTCCAAAGTGTAATAATAACGTCCTCGTGACATGCCCAAGCGCGCCTAAAATAGCACAATACTTTAAGGCTTTAGGCGGAACATTAAATACTAAGGCAAATCCTACTGCTGGAATGGCTGCAAAAAGCATATCGTCGAGTAAATTCAGTAAAAACATCCTATTACCCTACCCACGAAACAATATTTAAAAGATCTAATGCAAAAACGATACCTAAACAAGCACCAAAGGTGAGAACCGTAGCAACGGTCCATCGTCCTATTCCCATATTGACATACCCTTTTAAAATATCAGCAAGTGAATTAATTAATGGGAATCCTGGGACAAGTAATAAAACGCTAGACGCTAATGCGATATGAGGATCATTGCCTAAACTATATTTCAAACTGACACCGGAAATCAGTGAGGCAACAAAAGCAGTAATGGCAAAAACGATGAGTGGATTGTAATGACGTTTAGAAATTTCTTGTCGAACAAACATGGCAATGGCAGAGGCAATAAAGGTGATTGCACAAATTGTGATATCTCCGCCAGAAAGGTGAGCAAAAGAGGCACAAGATAAACCAATCATAAACACCACCAAATAACGGTTATATTTTAATGGTTTTAATTTATCCAGTTTATTTTGAGCCATGGTCAAATCATACAAGTGATGCTCTACGGCAACCACAATGTGCTGAACATCCGTAACGATTTGCATATTGATGCCTTTATCGACATTTTTCCGCACGGTGGTAATACAATGTTGCTTAGAAAGTGTGGTCAACAAGACGGCATTTGCCGTTAAAGCACACTCTACGCTTTCAATGCCTAAAGCTACACCTAATCGCTGTGCCATTTGTACGACGACAGCACTTTCTGCGCCATGCTGTAACAATAACAAAGCGGTTTCCACACAAATACGGGTAACCGCTCGTTGGTATTCCTGATCCATATCTCTGTGCTCTTATTAAAGTAAACGTTAGAGATTATAGATCGATGAATAAAAAATACTGAAAAAATGACCGCACCTATGATCCAAGTCAAAACTTCAGTATTTTCAAACCTTATGGCTTAGTAGATATTAAATGGCTTTATCAAAATACAACGGCACATGACTTAACTTAGCCATATTCGTGATGTAGGCTAAAACCGCTGGTGGGAATTCGATTCCTTTCACACAAGTCAGATTTCGTAATACCGGGAAGACGATAATATCTTCAAGAAAAAGTTTGCCGTTTAACGCATTTTCAGATTGAATTAATACCGCTAATTTCTCTAAATCACCTTTTAAGCGAGCGAGATAGGTTTCAGTCTTCGCGATATTTTCTGCAAAATTACCAATAAATTCCGTTTTCTTTTTAGTGAAATAATCAACCGCACTTTGGGTTTCAAATTCTACTAAACCAATTTGCGTAAAGCGTGCAGTCGTAAGATGACCATAATAACTGCCGACTTCTTTTAACCATGCTTCAATTTCAGGACGAACGCGTTCAGATAAGATTTTTTCACCAAAATGTTCATCTACATAATGCACGATATCCAAACTTTCCGGCATCGCAGTACCATCTTCTTTGACAAGAATTGGCACTACTTTTTTGCCCACTAAACCAATCGGTGTGGCTTCATCATCATTTGCCAGCACCACAAGTTCTACCGGCAGATTTTTTAAACCGAAAATCATGCGGGCTCGCACACAAAACGGGCAATGATCATAAACATATAATTTCATTTTTTACTCCTCTTTTTCCTGTAATAACTTTCCTAATCCACTTTGTCTTTTTACGGTATTTCTGACCGCACTTTGCCAGATTTTTTCATTAGCAAATACGGAAAGTTGATTTTTCGCACGGGTAACACCGGTAAATACCAGCTCTCGTGAAAGCACTGGATTAGGTTCTGTTGGTAACACCATGACGGTATGATCAAACTCCGAACCTTGGGATTTATGAATCGTCATCATAAATGCAGGCTCGTGAGCGGGAATACGACTGGTAGAAACTTCTCGATTGCCGAACCACACTTTGCCCTTAGCTAAACACAAGCCAATATCACCGTTATACAGTTTCACATTATGATCATTTTCCGTAATCATAATTGGTTTACCAATATACCAATCGTCCTCTTGGCGGAACCAAAGTAATTTTTCTGCACGCAATGCTAAAGCAATTTCTCGATTTAACTCTTCTACACCTAATGCCGAAGCTCGAAGTGCGGTCAAAAAACGAACGGAATTAAAACGGTCTAAAATTGCTTCTGCATAAGTTTTCTCATTGCCCTTTTCATCTATAAATTTTGCATTGAAATCTTTCTTCTGAGCAAAATAAGTTTGAAGTTGGGTTAAATAAACACGGTAATTTTCGACCGCACTTTTCACCACTTGGCGAACAGATTCTTTAACGTCTTGCTCTTCATCAAAATGATGGAAATGCAACTCTTGTGGATATTCCGCAAAGGTTGCCACACTGCCCTCGCCTTTTCCTTGTTGAATTTGCTCAGCAAGTTGTTTAATGCCCGAATCATCTCGGAAACGGCGACTAAAGGTTAAATGGCAAATGGCATCACGCAACGGACTATGTTCGCCTTCAGTTGGTACAGTATAGCCTGTTGTTGCATGAATATAATCAGCTTGAGTCGGGCTATAATCTTGCGTTAAAAACTGTGCAATTTCACCTAATACTGCCCCCGCTTCCACAGAAGCCAATTGAGCTTGGTCACCCAATAAAATCAAACGCGTTTCGGGTTTCAACGCTTGTACAAGTTTCGCCATCATAGGCAAATCAATCATCGAGGTTTCATCCACCACTAACACATCAATTTGCAGTGGATTATGTGCATGATATTTCACGCTATCGGTAAAAGGTCGAACGCCTAGTAGGCGATGCAACGTTTCTGCGGTTTTAGGAATCGATGCACGTAACTCATCTGAAATCGGCATTTGCGCCAAAGCGTTTTCGATAGATTCCGTTAAACGAGCCGCCGCTTTTCCCGTTGGTGCGACCAATTTAATGTGAAGTTTGCCACCAAATAATTCCTGTAATACACATAACAAGCGAGTGACTGTCGTGGTTTTCCCTGTTCCTGGTCCGCCCGTAATCACAGAGAATGGACATTTTACCGCCGTTGCGACTGCTACTTTTTGCCAATCAACTTGTGCTTGTTGTTGAGGAAAATAACGATCTAATAATGCCCGAATTTGTTGCGGTTCTACCGATAAAGTGCGGTCATTTTTCAATGCGTTTTTAATATATTGCGCAACGCGGAACTCATCTTGCCAAGCGCGATAGAAATAAATCGCCCCAAATTGAAATGCGAGAGGCGCAATCTGATTTTCAGGATCTCGTGTAAAAGCAATATGCCCCGCTAAGGCTGATTGCCATTTTGATACCGGAAGCGAACCAATCTTTTCATTGATAAGCGACAAAAAATCCGTTTCAGTATGGCGATAAGCCAAGCCGAATAAATTACGTTCTAAAAAGCGATCTAACACACAACAAGTATTGCCTTGCGTATAGCTCCAGTTGCAAAGTGCGGCTAATAAAATCGCTAAATTTTGGACGGGTTCGGTATAGCCCTTATCTTTTTGTTTATCCGCAATTAATTGAGCAAAATAATAATCGCCTTGAGTAATCACACCTTGTTCTTGCAAGGATTTTAATAGGCTTAACATTAAAATAATTCCTCTAATTGTTGGATTAATTGCCAATCTGGTTTATCAAAAAAGATGCCCGATTGTGGCGAACCATTCATTCCTCGTAAAAATGCATAGACCACACCACCAAAATCTCGGTTGTAATCGTAGTGAGGCAAACGTGTTTTTAAATAACGGTGTAATGCCACTACATACAACAAATATTGCCAATCATAATGATGTTCTAACATGGCTTTTTTCAATGCAGTTTGATCGTAATCCTTTAATGTTTCACCCAAGAAATTCGATTTGTAATCAAGCAAATAATATTTATCTTGATGACTGAAAACTAAGTCCATCGTGCCTCGCACCATGCCTTGAATATCATCAAACTGTAACTGTTCTGATGGCAAATGATGTAAGGTTGCTAACGCCCGATTAAAACCGGCGACATCAAAATGATTGGAGATATTGAGATAAAACGCCAACTCTTTTAAGCATTGTTTTTCGTTAATTTGTGCAAGGGTAAAATCATCGTTTGGCAAAATTGGCGCGCTGAGTATTTGTTCAAACCACTGTTGAACTGCTGCAAATTGCTCTTCTGCAAGATTCAAATCCTGACATAACTTTTCAATGTTTTCTTTCTCAGCCAGTTGAGCAAAAGGCACCTTTTCAAAATAACGATGCAATAACGTACCGATTTGTGTTCCTCGTGGGAAATCTAGAACCATTTCATCGTTATCATGCTCAAGTGCGGTCAGATTTTCAGTGATATTTTCTGTTGAAATCGACGCATCATAATCTTTCGCATCATCAAAAATGAGCGATTTTTTCACCGCACTTTCATTCAAATAAGCTTTGCGTTGATGTGTTTGTTCAATGCCACTAAAGCTCGTCACTCGCCAATCTTGTTCAATTTCACCTTGGAAAATTTCCGCACTTAAATTTTCTTGAGAAATATTTAAGGTAAGTGGCTCACTGGCTTGTAACACATCGGTTAATTCAATTGCTACATCATTGGGTAAAAGCTGCTTAAATTTTTCCAATAATGGTTGAGTATCCCAAGTATTTGGCAAATCGAGTTTTCGACCAATTTCACCCTGTGTTAAAACATACAATAAAGCATTCCATTTTTTATCAAAGGCTTTCGGTAACACAAAGGCCATTTGGTATTTTGCTCGTGTTAATGCCACATAAAGCAAACGTAATTCTTCCGCAAACACTTCTTCTGTTAACTCATCCAAGTGTTGATCTTGCATATCCCACAAGGTTTTCTCTTTTTTACTGTCGTAATATAAATTAAACAGTTTCTTCTGCTTGCCTGATTTTGTTGGGTCTTTTGCTTCATTACCTAAAAATGGCAACCAAACCAAATCATATTCCAAGCCTTTGGATTTATGGATAGTCACAATCTTCACTAACTGACGTTCGCTTTCTAAACGAATTTGTGCTTCTTGACGACCTTCATCTTGAATTTGCTTTTCAAACCAACGCAATAATGCCGTTTCACTTTCATTTAATGCCGCTGCTTGCTGTAAAATTTCAGACAAATGTAATAAATCCGTCAGTTTTCGTTCGCCATCAGACCGAGATAAGAGTTTTTCTGTGATATTTTCAGCTAAAAGTAAATGGTGCAACATCGGCAATACGCCTTGGCGTTGCCAAATTTGTTGATATTCTGCGAATTTTTCAGCCCAACGTTGCCACTGAATTTCATCCTGGTGAATTTGGTGAATTTCAGCTGCATTTAAACCGAAAAGTGCGGTCGCAATCGCATTCAAAATTGGGCGTTCCGTTACGCTCAAACAGGCTTGCAAAATCAAGGCCAGTTCTTTTGCAGTGTTACTCTCAAAGACATTTCCTCTATCCGAAAGGTAAACCGACGCAATACCCAGTGCTTGCAATTCTTTTTTCACTAGATCCGCTTCGGTATAACCACGCACTAAAACGGCAATATTTTCTGCTCGCAATGTTTGATTTTCCGCTTTGCTTTCATTCGGAAAAACAACCGGGTTTTCAGCCGCACTTTTTAACCATTGCTGAATCGATGTCGCGCAAGCTTTCGCATAATCTTGCTGGGTGGATTCGCCTTTATCATTAATGTAAAAACGGAAGGCTGGCTCAGGTTGATTATTTAACTGAAAAACAAGATTTTTCTTGGCTGCGCCAACGTTTAAAAATTCAATATTTTCATAAATAAAAGGCGCATTTTTAAAATCAAATAATCGATTTACCCCTTCCACTAAAGGTTGGGATGAACGGTAATTTGTACCTAAGTTAAAACGCTCATTGGCTTCTTTTGCCGCTTTTAAATAAGTGAAAATATCGGCACCACGGAAGCGATAAATCGCCTGTTTTGGGTCCCCGATCATCATAAAGCCAACATTGCCCGATGCGGTTTCATTACGATAAATTTTCGAGAAAATTTGATACTGCAACGCATCCGTATCTTGGAACTCGTCAATCATGGCAAAAGGATATTGAAAACGAATTAATTCCGCCAACTGTTCTCCGCCCTCACCATGTAATGCTTCTTTCAATAAGCGTAATAAATCATCAAAGGATTTTTCAGGATGATTCGCTTTGTATTCAAGAAGTTTCTTTTGAATACCTTGACGATAGTGATAAAGAATGATTTTCTTAAATAAATTACTCAGCTGAAGTTGCTCAATTAAAGCTTCAATCTCTTCAAAGGCTGGATGTGTTATTCTCACCCCTTTTTTCTTGAAAGGTGCGTTGACGGCGTTATCTAAAGCCGATTGCGTAAATTTTTTTACTAATGTTTCATTTAAGGTGATATCTGCTCTATTTTTTGCCCATGAGGTGACTTCATCCACAAAAGATAAAATTGTTTTACTTGAATATGTTTTACCATTTAAACAAGATTTCTCTTTTTTGACGACTTCCTCATCAAAAAGATCGCGAATTTCAACCGCACTTTCTAACCAAGTATCTTTAATTTTTTCAATAATTTCCGCATTTTTAGCGATATCTTTTTGCAAAAATTCTTTTAATGACAGTTCTAATAGTTCTGGTTTATCAAGTTGTACAGAAAAATCATTTCCAATATTTGAGCCTAAATCATTCAATACCTCTTCTGGTGACCTTAATTCTTTTGAGATAAATGCAGCCAAATGGAAAGGTAAATCATAAAAATGCTCTCGCCAAAATTCATTTGCAAATTGTTTAAGTAAATCAGACTGATCTTTGAGAAGTTTTAAATTGAAATGCACGCCTGAATTAAAAGCATGTTGCATCAGCATTCGGCGACAAAAACCGTGAATGGTATAAATGGAGGCTAAATCTAAATTTTGTTCAGCTAGCTTTAAGCGACGAAGTACGGTCGGAATATCATCCTCTAAATAAGGCAATAATTCCGCTAAAAATTGATGTTCCCCAGTAAAAATTGTCTTATCTTGCTTTTCATAATATTCAGAAAAAATCGAAATTGCCGCCGTTAAACGTTCCCGAATTTTACGTTTTAAATCTTCCGTCGCCATTTCAGTAAAGGTTACCACTAAAATTTCTTCCACATTTAATGGTCGAGAAAAACAATTTTCTCCTGCTTGTAAAAGTAAACGAAGATAGATAGAACCAATGGTATAGGTTTTCCCAGTACCGGCAGAGGCTTCAATTAAATTGACTTGATTTAAGGGCAACGAAATGGCATTAAGTGCGGTTGATTTTTGGCTCATTTTTTATTTTTCTGTAAACATTAGAGTGCCCCTATTGTAGGGATTTAGCTGAGGGATTTCCATAAAAAATGCGGTGAAATTTCACCGCACTTTATTCTTTATCTTATTATTTTAGAACGTTAAAACTTTATCCGCCCATAATGTCCA
>JAGZXE010000059.1:0-10818 GCA_018378615.1 Parahaemophilus parainfluenzae | reverse complement strand
TACATCAGGGAAAATCTTATTTAATGGTTTACCATTACAATTTGAAGATTTTCACTATCGTGCACAGCATATTCGAATGGTTTTCCAAGATGCGAATTCCGCGTTTAACCCTCGCTTAAACATTGGGCAAGCCTTAGATGCACCACTACGATTAATTACCGATTGGGATGAAGAAACGCGTAATGAAAAAATCTTTGAAACGCTTTCATTAGTCGGACTTTATCCTGATTATACGAATCTTAAAATCAAGCATTTATCTGTCAGTCAAAAACAACGGATCGCCTTGGCTCGTGCACTGATTCTTCAACCCGAGATCATTATTATTGATGATGCATTGAGTACATTAGATGCCTCTGTGCGTATTCAATTGCTTAATCTGATTTTAGATTTACAAGAACATTTAGGCATTTCCTATATTTATATTGGACAACATTTAGGCATTATCAAACATATTGCAGATCAAGTTTTGGTGATGGATGATGGTGAAATTATCGAATCTGGTACACCAAGAGAGATCTTTTCTAATCCTCAAAATAATATTACTCGCCTACTTGTAGAAAGCCATTTTGGTCAATTGCTTGATGAAAATGCTTGGCAAACAACAGTCCCCTAACCATAAAGAAAAAATAAGGGCAGAAATCATATTCCGCCCTTTTTACATTTTACTGTTTTACTTAACCGAACCGCAATTTAAACAATACAAATACTGCCCTTTTGGATCATTAAATTTGGTTAACACATTCAGTTGTTTTTTCACTTTATGCACTTCCTGTGGTAATCCTAACCAATTTGTCAGTAACGCTTGACCTTTTTGCTTAAGCTTGCGATCTAATTTTGCTAAGAAGCTATCATCTTCATCAACTAACCATTGCACAATAAAGCTATCCATATATTTATCCGGATTTTGGTTTACTAGAGCACCAGCTTTCTCAATGGCTACATCTATATCACCTAATTCATCCACCAAACCATTTTTATGTGCATCTTGCCCTAACCAAACTTGGCCTTGAGCAATTTTATCTACTTTATCTTTTGATAACTGACGACCACGGCTTACAACATCTAAGAAGCGGTCATAACCATTTTCGATACCAAGTTGATAGATATCTTGAGTATTTTTACTCAATGTGCTTAAAGCTGACGTTTCCGCGAGATCTGTTGTCGCCACACTATCAGTACTCATTCCCATTTTTTTGATTGCATTTTCAAAGGTTGGGAATAACGCAAAAATCCCGATAGAACCCGTAATCGTATTTTTATCTGCCACAATATAATCTGCAGTAGATGAAATCCAATAACCACCAGATGCAGCCATACCGCCCATAGATACCACAACAGGCTTACCTGCTTTTTGAAGATTTTCAGTTTCCTGGCGAATAATTTCAGATGCAAAAGCGCTACCGCCCGGAGAATTAACACGGAGAACAACTGCCTTCACTTTCTCATTATCGTGAGCCTGTCTTAATAATCTCGCAATGGTATCACCACCAGCAGACTCTTCATCACTTTCCCCATCAATAATTGTCCCTTCGACATTAACTACAGCAACGATATTTTTTTCATTTGGATCAACAGAGAAACGATCACCTAAATCAGATAAATAATCTTCAAAATCTAATAATTTAGTATTTCCCTCTGCATCTTGACCAAAAAATGCGGTCAATTTTTTATCTAAATCCAATCTTGTCGCAAAATGTGTCACTAACTGACGTTTTTTCACATAAGCCGTTTCATCACCCTTTAACGCTTTTAAATCACTAATATATTTTTGTGCATTCGGTAATACATCATTAGCGGTAATATGACGATTAACCATTAACGTTTGCATGTAGTTTTGCCACATACCCCCAAGCCATTTCTGCATATTCGCTCGTGCTTCTGGTGACATATCATCACGCAAGAAAGGTTCTACAGCAGACTTATATGTCCCCACTCGGAAAATATGCGGCGTAATTTCAAGTTTTTCGAGCATGGATTTGAAGTAAAGATTTTCATAACGTAAACCTTGAATACCGACTTGTCCAATCGGATTAAGATAAATTTCATCCGCAAAACTCGCAAGAAAATATTGTGATTGTGTGTAATTGTCAGCATAAGCAATAACTGGCTTTTCTGATTCTTTAAAACTTTGAATGGCCTTTCCTACATACTCTAATGATGGAAGATCTCCCCCTTCAAAGTCATTTAAATTCAACACTAAACCACGAATTCGTTCATCATCTTTCGCAGATAAAATACTTTGCACCACATCAAAGGTTGAATATTTATAAGAGACTTTTTCATTATTTAAACGTTGGAGTTCCTTTTCCCAACTCAACATATCTTCCGTGTTATCCGCAAGATAGCCCGTTAAATTTAAATATAATGCACCTTGATCACCTGATAAGACTTGGCTTTTATTACCATCCCCAAAAAGACCGACAAGAAAAATCAACGCTAAAACAAATAATAAAAACACAAAATTCATCACAAGATTTCGGATAAAATTGAGCGCTTTACAACAAAATTTCAATACGCTTAAGATGTTATTCATGCGAAATTAAACCTTTAAAATAGAAATAAAAATTGTGCGTAGCCTATCATAAAGTCGTATGAAAAACTATGCTATAATCAACCGCACTTAATTAGAAGAAGGAAAATACTATGGATGCATTAACTCTTTTAACACAACGTAAATCCAATAAAAAATTAACGGCACCAGCCCCTAGCCAAGTACAATTAGAACAAATGTTTCAAGCCGCTTTACATGCACCTGATCATGGTAAGCTTGAGCCTTATCATTTCGTGGTAATTCAAGGCACAGGTTTAAGTAAATTGGAAAGCTTGCTCAAAGCTGCAGTAGCTGAATTTGAGTTAGGTGAAGAGCGATTAAAAAAAGCAGAGAATTTTGCACGCCGTGCACCGATGGTCATTGCGGTAATTGCTAAAATTAATCATGAAGTGAAAAAAGTACCAGGTTGGGAACAAATGCTTACTGCAGGTGCAGCAACTTATGCGATTCAACTTGCGGGCAACGCACTGGGTTTTGAAAGTTTTTGGGCAACTGGTCCTCTCGTTGAAGGGCGTGAATTACGTGAAACGTTTGGTTGCGACAAAAATGATAAGATCGTTGCCTTATTACAAATTGGTACGGCCGCTGAAAAATTAGAAAGAGACTGTAAACCAAAAGATTTATCACGTTTCGTGACCCATCTATAACGATCAAAAAAGGCGGAGATTTCCGCCTTTTCTATTGTTCTTATTCAACCTCGCCTTCTAATCCACTTCGGATTTTATTTTCAAACGCTGTATAGTCCACTAAAAACGCATCGTGACCATAATCTGATGGGAATTCATAAAATCTTAAATCTACGCCTGCTTGCTCTAAAAGCTGTTTACTTTTATGCAAATCAATGGATTTAAATAGTTGATCTGTTGTCACTGAAACTAATGTATAACAGGCTTTAATTCGGGACAAGGCTTCTTTTACGTCTGTATACCCTACGCTTGGATCATACAGATCGAGCGCACGCAATAAATGCAAATAGGTGTTGGCATCAAAACGCTCTAAGAATTTTTTACCTTGATAACTCAAATAGGATTCCACTTGAAAGTGATCACCCCAAAATTGTCCTTCAGATTTAGTCGCTCGCCCAAATGCCTTGGCTAACTGTACATCGGTCCGATAGGTCAACATTCCCAACATACGAGCAATGGAAAGCCCTTGATTAGGCGGTGTCCCCTCATAATAATCGCCATTATTAAAATTGGGATCATTAATGACAGCCTGACGCATCACATGATTAAACCCTATGGCTTCTGCACTAAAGAAGATAGAAGAACAAAGATTCACAATGTTATCCATAAAATCTGGATAATCAATTGCCCATTGTGTAGCTTGCATACCGCCAAAGGAGCCGCCCACTATTGCTTTTAAATGCGTAATGCCAAGATAGTCAAGTAACGCTTTTTGTACTTTGATAATATCTTGAACAATAATATTGGGGAACTGGCTACCGTAAGGTTTTCCTGTAGTGGGATTAATTGAGCTTGGTCCCGTTGTCCCTTTACACCCGCCTAATACATTTGAGCAAATAAAAAAGTACTTAGATGTATCAAAGGCTAGACCTTCGCCCATAAAGTTTTGCCACCAACCATCTTTATTCGGTTCATCAAAATAAGGTTCGGCATCTCCTGTTAAGGCATGACAAATCAATACAGCATTGCTTTTATCTGCATTTAAAGTGCCGTAAGTTTGATATGCGACATTAATAGGCGAAAGCTGCCCACCCAATGCTAATTGGAGGGGATTGTCTTGAAACAACACGACATTTTGCACAGCCATTAAAATGATAACCTTTTACGTTGATGATTTACCAATTATCAACAGCTCATATTTTTTGTCAAGAAATTTTAGACGTTTAGACGTCTAAATATTTCCTTATCAATTTAGTAAACAAATTACACTTGAAATTATTTTGCTTTTTCAGTATGTTAGCCATATGCAACTATCCAAAATGCGGTTAAAAATGACCGCACTTTCATGGCTCTCACGCCTTCCGTTGAAAAAACTCCTCGGCTACGCTTTGGGGTTAGGTTTACTCGTCTTGATTGGTTGCTTCACCATTGATCGCGCTGTGAGTTTCTATGTACAGGATCGCGTTTATGAAGACGTTGAAACACTCCCACATCGTCACTATGCATTAGTATTGGGCACATCCAAATATGTTGCCAAAGGTAAAACCAATAAATATTACGACTACCGTTTAGAAGCATCAAAATACTTAATCGATCAAAATAAAGTTGATTATTTACTGCTAAGTGGTGATAACCGTACACTTCAATATAACGAACCTCGTACCATGTTTTTGGACCTACGTAGAATGGGCGTGTCTGAAAGCGTCATGTTTAAAGATTTTGCAGGATTCCGCACCTTAGACTCTGTTGTGCGAGCAAATAAAGTTTTCCAAGTTTCCTCCTTTACGATCATTAGTCAAAAATTCCATTGTGAACGTGCTCTGCTTATTGCTAAACATTACGATATTGATGCCATTTGTTTCACCGCAAAACAACCTGAAGTTTATTTTGGGACGCGTGTCCGCGAAATGTTTGCTCGCGTGAAAGCCGTATTAGACTTAATTATCGGGGTAAAACCCTATTTTCTTGGCACGCCAGAACCGCTACCAATGCCTGCTGAATAGTTAACTATTCTTTAATTTTTACCCTGTTTAATCAAAAAAGATCTAAATAAAAAGATTTTTATACGATTTTTTATCATATTTATTTGACAATTTTTGCTTAAATCGCTATTTCTAATAGCCATCATAAAACACAACATCTTACTTTTTTCATTTTAGAGGATTATCTTATGTCTCATTTATCGGTAGCAAAATTTGGTGGTACATCCGTTGCGAACTATTCCGCGATGCAAGCTTGTGCCAAAATCGTCATTGCAGATCCTAATACTCGCGTTGTCGTGCTTTCAGCATCCGCTGGTGTAACAAACTTATTAGTTGCCTTAGCCAATGGTCTCGAAGCTGAAGAGCGCGCGAAATTAATTGGTGAAGTCCGCCAAATTCAAGAAAACATTTTAAATGAATTAAAAGACGACAGCCGTGTTCGCCCTATCATCGAAAAATACTTAGAAAATATTACCGCACTTTCTGAAGCAGCTAGCCTTGCAACATCACTTGCTTTAACTGATGAAATCATCAGTCAAGGTGAAATGATGTCAACACAGATTTTCATTGAAGTATTAAGAGAATTACAAGCCTCTGCGACTTGGGTGGATGTTCGTACTTTAGTGGCGACTAATGATAACTTTGGTAAAGCCGCACCCGATGATGCTCAAACTCAAGCGAACTGCGATAATTTATTAAAACCATTAATCGACCGTGGCGAATTAGTCATCACTCAAGGCTTTATCGGTCGTGAACCAGGCGGTAAAACGACGACTTTAGGCCGTGGTGGTAGCGACTACTCTGCTGCACTTTTAGCAGAAGTATTAAACGCAAAAGATGTCTTAATTTGGACGGATGTGGCGGGAATTTATACGACCGATCCACGTGTCGTACCAAATGCACAACGTATTGATACCATGAGCTTTGCTGAAGCAGCTGAAATGGCAACCTTTGGGGCGAAAGTATTACACCCTGCGACATTGCTGCCTGCTGTGCGCAGTAATATCCCGGTTTATGTAGGTTCAAGTAAAGCACCAGAAGCAGGCGGTACTTGGGTAACTCGTGACCCGCAACCTCGCCCAACATTCCGTGCAATTGCATTACGTCGCGATCAAACCCTATTAACGCTTTCAAGTCTCAGTATGCTACATGCACAAGGCTTCCTAGCGAATGTATTCACTATCTTAGCGAAATATAAAATTTCTGTGGATACGATCACAACCTCTGAAGTAAGCATTGCATTAACCTTAGATAAAACAGGTTCTGCTTCATCTGGTGTAGAATTACTTTCTCCTGAATTACTAGAAGAATTAAGCCAATATTGTACCGTGAAAGTGGATACCGGCTTATCGCTTGTCGCATTAATTGGAAATGATTTACACCTCGCTTCAGGTGTGGCAAAACGTATTTTTGATACGCTTGAAGGCTATAACATTCGCATGATTAGCTATGGCGCAAGCACGAATAACATTTGTATGCTAGCGCATAGTGACAAAGCGGATGACGTAGTACGTTCATTACATAAATCGTTGTTTGAATAATAAATTTAGAGAAAGTGCGGTTAAAAATAACCGCACTTTTTTACGTTTTGAATTTGAGATTAAGGCAAAAAAAGAGTAAAGTAATCGTTTGTCTGATTTATAAACTTACGCAAAACTTAAGGCGGAAATTATGGGAAAAAGTGTTGTTGTTCTTGGCGCTCAATGGGGCGATGAAGGGAAAGGCAAGATCGTTGATTTATTAACAGATCGAGTAAAATATGTGGTGCGTTACCAAGGTGGTCACAACGCGGGTCACACGTTAATTATTAATGGTGAAAAAACTGTATTACGCTTAATTCCATCTGGTATTTTACGTGATAACGTGACCTGTTTAATCGGTAACGGCGTAGTGCTTTCTCCTGCCGCATTAATGCAAGAAATGGGCGAATTAGAAAACCGTGGCGTAAAAGTACGTGAACGTTTATTAATTTCAGAAGCTTGTCCATTAATCCTACCTTATCACGTTGCAATGGATCACGCGCGTGAAGCCGCGTTAGGCAAAAAAGCTATTGGTACAACCGGTCGTGGTATCGGCCCAGCTTATGAAGATAAAGTAGCTCGTCGTGGTTTACGTGTGGGCGATTTATTCAATCGCGAAGCCTTTGCTGAAAAATTAAAAAATATCCTTGAATACTATAATTTCCAATTGGTGAACTACTACAAAGTAGAACCTGTTGATTACCAAAAAACATTAGACGATGTGTTCGCGGTAGCTGCCTTGATTATGTGTTAGGTATCATCAAAGCTTACTGTACACGTGTTGGTGGCGGTCCATTCACCACAGAATTATTCGATGAAACTGGTGCTGAAATTGCTCGTAAAGGTAACGAATTTGGTGCTGTAACTGGTCGTCCTCGTCGTTGTGGTTGGTTTGATGCCGTAGCAATTCGCCGTGCAATTCAACTTAACTCGATTTCTGGCTTCTGTATGACCAAATTAGACGTATTAGATGGTTTCGATGAAGTAAAAATCTGTACGGCTTACAAAATGCCAAATGGCGAAATCGTTGAATATGCACCACTAGCAGCGAAAGATTGGGAAGGCGTAGAGCCAATTTACGAAACCTTACCAGGATGGAAAGAAAACACCTTTGGTGTGACTGATGTAAATAAATTACCGCAAACTTGCCGTGATTACATCAAACGTATCGAAGAAGTAACTGGCGTGCCAGTAGCTATCCTTTCAACGGGTCCAGATCGTGTTCAAACCATGATTTTACGCGATCCATTTGCGGCCTAAAATCGCCAAAAAATAAACCGCACTTTGGTATAGCCAAGTGCGGTTATTTTTTAAGGAGTTTTGATGACTGAACAAGATATTGTTGACTATCTAAAAAATCACCCTGATTTTTTTACTCATCGTCCTGAATTACTTCAACAGCTTACTATTCCTCATAGCCATGAAGAAGGGACGATTTCGTTAGTCGAAGCACAGCTTGCTCAGCAACGAGAACAAATCAAAACGCTTACTCAACTCCTCGAAAAATTTCATCAGCTTGCGCATCAAGAAGCAGACATTTTCTTTGCTCTCTTACCTTTGCAGAAAAAACTATTTCAAACAGAAGACTTTATAGCCATCAATGAAAAGCTTGATGACTGGGCAAAAGGCTATGAACTAGAAGGTGCTAAAATCTTACTTTTCACTGACAGCTGGCAAAAAAAGGACATCATTCCTGAACAACATTGGCTAGACCGAAAAGCTTTTGAACTCATTCGACTAGAGCGTATGGGTTTACGCCAATTCTATTTAGGCGACCTCTCCAATAAAGAAAAAGCCCTAATGTTCCTCCCTGAAGAATTCCCTATCGGCTCTGTGGCGATTTGCCGTTTAGGTGGAACACCCCAAAAACCAACCGCACTTTTACTCTTCAAATCTCGAGACACTGACCGTTTCCACAACGACCAAGACACCACATTCCTTCGACATTTAGTTGATATTGTGGAATTGCATTTGGGAAGATGGATTTAGACATTATTAAGTGATCTCTATCACAAATCTGAAAATTATTTAAATTTAGACTTTTATATTCAAATATTTAAGCGTATTTTGTAGGTTAGATGTTTTGGTATAAATGTCGATCGTAGTTTGATCTCATTTACTGATTTTATCCCTATCTCAGTGAGGTTTCATTATGAATAAAAAAATGTCTTTAACATTGATTGCTATTGGACTAGGTACGTCACTTAGTAATATGGCTGCAGCACAAGAAAAATTAATTGTGTACACATCAATGAAGGAATCTTTAATTGGAGCATTAAAAGCTAAGTTTACTGAAAAATATCCAGATGTCGAAATGGATTATCAGTCTGCTGGCGCCGGAAAATTGATGGCTAAAATTGCAACGGAAAAAGAATCCGGGAAAATTATGGCTGATGTAATTTGGACAAGTGAAGTACCTGACTTCTTCCAAATGAAAAAGAACGGCATGCTCGAAGCTTATATTTCCCCTGAAACAAACAATATCGTTAATCCTATCCCTAACTTTGATGGTTCTTTTACCCCAATCCGCCTCGGTACGCTAGCAATCGCCTACAATACCCGCTTCGTTAAAGATAACCCGCCTGCTGAATGGGCTGATATCTTAAAACCTGAATATAAAGGTGCATTTGGTATTGCAAACCCTGCATTATCGGGTACGTCATATATGAGTGTATCTTTATTAAAAGATAAATTTGGTTGGGAATTCTTTGAAAAATTAAAAGCAAATAAAGCTAAAGTGGGTAAAGGTGCAGGACAAGTTATCGACGATACCGCATCTGGTGATTTATTAGCCTCTCTCGCTGTTGACTATATTACCAACGATAAAATCAAAAAAGGCGCGCAATTAAAATTGGTTTATCCAAAAGAAACGCTCGTCATCCCTAGCCCAGCAGCAATCTTAAAAGGCACTGAACACCTTACTGCTTCACAAAAATTTATTGACTTCTTACTTTCTGAAGATGGGCAAAAAATCATTGCAAATGAAGGAACATTACCAGTTAGAAAAGGTATTGAACTTGATGCTAAATTTGGCATGCCATCTCTAGAAGATGCCGTATCAAGAGCGATTCCTATTGACTATGAAAAATTAATGTCAGAAAAAGAAGAAACAATTAAACATTTCACTCAAATTCTTCAAGGTCGTTAATCAGTAAGGAGTCGTGATTATGGCAACAATTACATTTGAAAATGTATCCAAAAAATTCGGTTCAAATGAAGTGTTAAAAAATCTGTCCTTAGTTGTACAAGATGGAGAATGTTTTACGCTTCTTGGCCCATCCGGCTGTGGGAAAACTGTCTTATTACGCCTGCTTGCAGGATTTGATGTACCAGATAGTGGCCGTATTTTAATTGATGATGTGGTTGTTGCCGATCCCGCTACAAACACGGATATTCCGCCAGATCAACGCGGTCTTGGTGTGGTCTTCCAAGATTATGCTGTTTGGCCGCATATGACTGTCTTTGACAATATTGCCTACCCTCTTAAATTAAAGAATATTGAAAAACAAGCTCTCCATAAACAAGTGATGGAAGTTGTCGAATTAGTTAATTTAACTGGTTTAGAAGAACGTTTACCTTCTCAATTGTCAGGGGGGCAACAACAGCGCGTTGCTCTCGCAAGGGCATTAGTTGCTAAACCATCTTTAATGCTCTTGGATGAGCCTCTCAATAATTTAGATGCCAATCTTCGAGAAGAAATGCGTTTTGAAATTAAAGAATTACAGAAAAAACTCGGTATTACTATTCTTTACGTAACACATGACCAAGAAATTGCCCTAGCAATATCAGATCGTTTGGCCATTATGAATGAGCATGGTGATATCCAACAAGTTGGAACACCATGGGACATTTATGAGCGCTCAGAAAATGAGATGGTATTTAAATTTATGGGACTCGCCAATTTCATTCCAGTCCGATACGAAAATAATCATCACTATATTGGAGAAGGTAATCAAATTTTAAACTGGAAAAACTTGCCACCTAACTCAGGGAAATTAGGATGTCGACCTTCCGATATCATACTAAGCAAAGACAATGAAGGTTTACTAGGAAAAATATCAAGAGCCAGCTTTCTTGGCGCGGTAATGGATTATATGGTCGAGATTGATGGTGTAACACTACGAACAGAAATCCCAACT
>JAGZXE010000058.1:0-7758 GCA_018378615.1 Parahaemophilus parainfluenzae | reverse complement strand
GGGATTTATCGTCCACTTTCTATCACTAAAGTTGATCCGCCGGTTATTGGTCAACGTGTTTTCTCTGAAAAAATCACGAAAGACGTCGTGGGTATGTTAGAGAAAGTGGCAATCAAAAATAAACGTGCGATGGTTGAAGGTTATCGTGTAGGTGTGAAAACAGGTACAGCGCGTAAAATTGAAAATGGTCACTATGTTAATAAATATGTAGCATTTACAGCGGGTATTGCACCAATTAGCGATCCACGTTATGCATTAGTTATTTTGATTAACGATCCGAAAGCAGGACAGTACTATGGTGGTGCGGTATCGGCGCCAGTATTCTCAAGCATTATGGGCTATGCATTACGCGCAAATGGTATTGCGCCAGATGCAGAACCAACAGAAAAAACAGCAAGACGCACTGTTCGCTTAAGCGATCAAAAACTTGAAAAAATGAATTAAGAAAAGGCAAAACAATGAAAAAATTGACCGCACTTTTTGATCTTCCGGGGCTTTCAGACATGAATGTGAAGGCGATGGTGTTAGATAGCCGCAAAGTAACTCAAGGTGATCTATTTGTGGCAGTAAAAGGGCATCGTTTTGATGCGAGTCAATTTGTTCCTCAAGCTATTTCTTCAGGTGCAAGTGCGGTCGTTTTAGAGACAGATTTAGAAAACGAGCATTTAAACATCCAATGGCAAAATAATGTGCCAGTGATTCACTACTATCATTTATCAGCCCATCTTTCAGCATTGGCTGGTCAATTTTATGATAATCCTTCCGAAAAATTGATTTTAGTTGGTGTCACAGGAACAAACGGTAAAACCACCGTTTCTCAATTATTAGCGCAATGGGCTACGCTATTAGGTCATAAAGCCGCTGTTATGGGCACTATTGGCAATGGTTTATTAGGTCAAGTCAAGGAAGCCAAAAATACCACAGGTTCAGCCGTTGAAGTTCAAGAAAATCTCGCTGATTTTGTAAAGAAAGGTGCAGATTTTGCTTCTATCGAAGTGTCTTCACATGGTTTAGTTCAACATCGTGTTGAAGCACTCAAATTTAAAGCCGCTATTTTTACCAATTTAAGTCGCGATCATTTGGATTATCACGAAACAATGGAAAAGTATGCGGAAGCCAAAAAACGCTTTTTCGTTGATTTAGCACCTGAATTACAAATTCTTAATGCTGACGATCCAATTGGAGCTGCATGGTTAAGTGAATTACCAAATGGTATCGCAGTCAGCTGTCACCCAGATTTCCATCCAACATCTAAACAATGGCTTTATGCTACGCAAATTCGTTTTACTCATGAAGGTGCAGTCATTGATGTTGCATCAAGCTGGGGAAATGGCACATTACATAGCCCATTAATTGGCGCTTTTAACGTGAGTAATCTGTTGTTAGCCACGGCTGTTTTATTGGCTTTAGGTTATTCTTTCGATGATCTTATCCGTACAGTTTCACAGTTAAAGGGAGTAAATGGAAGAATGGAATTAATTAAAAAAGCAGGAAAACCAACCGTTATCGTTGATTATGCGCATACTCCGGATGCATTAGAAAAAGCCTTAAATGCAGCCCGTGAACATTGCAAAGGTAACCTTTGGTGTATCTTTGGTTGTGGCGGTGATCGTGATGCAGGTAAACGTCCACTCATGGCAAAAGCGGCAGAGCAATTTGCTGATTTAGTCATTGTGACTCAAGATAATCCACGCACAGAAGATCCAAATAAAATTGAAGCGGATATTCTCACTGGTTTTAGCCGAATGGAAGATGTTGGTGTAATTCCAGATCGTGAAGAGGCCATTAAATTTACCATTGAGAACGCCGTTGAAGATGACGTGATCGTGATTGCCGGTAAAGGCCATGAAAACTATCAGATCATTGGGGATAAAACATTTCATTTCTCCGATCAAGAAGTGGCTGAAGCCTATTTAACGAAAAAATAAACATAATGATTAAACTTACTACCCAACAGCTTGCCCAAATTTTAAATGCCAATCTTATTGGTGATGGGCAGGCCGTTGTTGAAAATATCAATACAGATACGCGCAAAGCGGTATTTAACTCGCTTTTCTTTGCATTAAAAGGTGAACATTTTGACGCGCATCAATACTTAGATAAAGCCGTTGAGCAAGGTGCGACAGCCTTAGTTGTGCAAAAAGCTAACACTAACATTTCAACACCACAATTAGTTGTTTCAGATACGCGCTTAGCCCTTAGTCAATTAGCAAAATGGTTACGTGAAAAAATTAATCCTCGTACCGTAGCGATGACGGGATCTTCAGGTAAAACCACAGTAAAAGAGATGACGGCATCGATTTTGCAACAAACAGCAGGCAATCCTGAAGCTGTGTTATTCACTAATGGTAATTTCAACAACGATATTGGTGTACCACTCACATTATTACGTTTAACAGAACAACATAAATTTGCAGTTATTGAATTAGGCGCAAACCATCAAGGTGAAATTGATTACACCACGCATCTTGCGCAGCCAGAAGCTGCATTAGTGAATAACGTGGCAGCCGCACATTTAGAAGGCTTTGGCTCAATTGAGGGTGTAGCGCGTGCGAAAGGTGAAATCTATCGCGGTTTAACCCCAAATGGTATGGCCATTATTAACAGCGAACATAATTATATTGAATTGTGGCAAAAAGAAATTGGCTCTCATGCCATTCAATATTTTAATGGTGGCGATTACAAAGCTGAAAACGTAGAACATTCACCTAATGGCTCAACGTTTATGTTAGTTTCCCCAAAAGGTAGCATTGAGATTAATTTGCCTTATTTAGGTGAGCATAATGTAAAAAATGCGTTGGCAGCAACGGCTCTTGCTATGAATGTGGGCGCGAGTCTTGCTGATGTTAAAGCGGGTCTTGAACACCGTTCTCAAGTAAAAGGGCGTTTATTCCCGATTCAAGTGAATGAAAATCTGTTGCTATTAGATGATACTTACAATGCAAATGTGGATTCTTTACAAGCGGCGATTGATGTTTTAAAAGGTTACGATGCTTTCCGTATTCTACTTGTGGGCGATATGAAAGAATTAGGCGAGGATAGTCTAAAATGTCATCAACAAGTGGGCGAGCATGCAAAACAAGCTAAATTAGATTTAGTACTTTCTTATGGAACAGAAAGTGCGGTTATTTCTGAGGCTGTTTTGGGAAAACATTTTAAAGATAAAGCTGAATTGACAGCTTATGCGTTAGATATTATTAAACAGAAATTACAAGAAAACCAAAAAGTCGTCGTATTAGCGAAAGGCTCGCGTTCAATGAAAATGGAAGAGACGATTTATTCATTAAAGGATAGCTTATGTTAGTTTGGCTTGCTGAATATTTAGTTCGCTATGAAACGGCATTTAATGCCATTTCCTATATTACCGTACGTGCGATTTTGGCATTATTAACCGCACTTTTCATTTCTTTATGGATTGGTCCGAAAGTGATTAAACGCCTTCAAATTTTAAAATTTGGTCAAGAAGTGCGTAATGACGGTCCTGAAAGTCACTTTGCGAAAAAAGGTACGCCAACCATGGGCGGTGTGATGATTTTATTCTCCATCGGAGTGAGTACGTTATTATGGGCTAACTTAACGAATCCTTACATCTGGATTTGCTTATTTGTATTGTTTGGCTATGGTGCAATTGGCTTTGTGGATGATTTCCGTAAAATCACGCGTAAAAATACCGATGGTTTAATTGCGCGTTGGAAATATTTCTGGATGTCAGTGGTCGCATTAGTGGCGATCATTTGGCTGTATTGGTTAGGTCATGATACCGATGCAACTCGTTTAGTGATTCCATTCTTCAAAGATATCATGCCGCAATTAGGTCTATTCTATATTGTGTTGTCTTACTTTGTGATTGTCGGTACAGGTAATGCGGTAAACTTAACTGACGGTTTAGATGGGCTTGCTATCATGCCAACAGCGTTAGTCGCAGGTGCATTTGCTTTAATTGCATGGGCGACTGGTAACGTTAATTTCGCAGAATACTTACATATTCCTTACATCAAACATAGTTCTGAAGTGGTGGTGTTCTGTACTGCAATCGTAGGCGCAGGCTTAGGATTCTTATGGTTTAACACGTATCCTGCTCAAGTCTTTATGGGCGATGTTGGCTCTCTTGCACTTGGTGGCGCACTTGGTGTTGTTGCCATCCTTGTTCGTCAAGAATTCTTATTAGTGATTATGGGCGGTGTATTTGTTGTTGAAGCCTTGTCTGTAATTTTACAAGTGGGTTCTTACAAATTAAGAAAACAACGTATTTTTAGAATGGCGCCGATTCATCATCACTTTGAATTAAAAGGTTGGCCAGAACCAAGAGTGATTATTCGGTTTTGGATTATATCCTTGATGTTGGTGTTGATGGGGCTTGTAACGCTCAAACTAAGATAATTTTTGTAGGGTGCACTTGTTGCACCCTGCGTGATCCCAGAATACGAGAGAAGAAAAACAACATGACAACTCTATATCAAAATAAAACTATCACCATCATAGGCCTCGGAAAAACAGGTCTTTCTTGCGTTGAATATCTTCAATCTCAACAAGCTAACATCCGAGTGATTGATACACGTCAACATCCAGCTGGCGCGGAGAAATTACCTAAAAATGTTCCCTTACATACAGGTAGCCTAAATCAACAATGGTTACTTGAAAGCGATATTATTGTCATTAGCCCGGGACTCGCGGTAAAAACACCTGAAATTCAGACCGCACTTTCAGCGGGTGTGGAAGTGATTGGGGATATCGAATTATTCTGTCGAGCTGCCACCAAGCCAATTGTCGGCATTACCGGCTCTAACGGTAAAAGCACCGTAACAACATTAGTCTATGAAATGGCAAAAGCGGCGGGAATAAAAGTAGGAATGGGGGGAAACATTGGCATTCCTGCGTTGTCATTATTAAATGAAGATTGTGATCTTTATGTCTTAGAACTTTCCAGTTTCCAACTTGAAACCACTTACAGTTTGAAAGCAGCTGCAGCGACAGTGCTTAATGTGACTGAAGATCACATGGATCGTTATGTGGATTTAGAAGATTATCGCCAAGCCAAATTACGTATTTACCACAATGCGGAAACAGCGGTAGTGAATTTAGAAGATAAACTTACTTTTGGCGAAGGTGAAAATCAAGCTAAGAAGGTTGTGTCTTTTGCTGAAAATCAAGCGGATTACTGGTTGAAAACCGAAAACGGTAAACAGTACTTAATGGCGAAAGAGGAAGTGATTTTACCTTGTGATGAAGCCACCTTAGTTGGTCGCCATAATTATATGAATATTTTAGCGGCGACAGCGTTAGCACAGGCAGTAGGCATAAATTTAGAGGCAATTCGTACCGCACTTCGTCAATTTAAAGGTTTAGATCATCGTTTCCAATTAGCACATCAAGCGAATGGTGTTCGTTGGATTAATGATTCTAAAGCCACTAATGTAGGTAGCACCGTTGCCGCATTAGCAGGTTTATATGTTGAGGGTACGTTACACCTTTTATTAGGTGGTGATGGAAAAGGTGCAGATTTTTCTGAACTCGCTGATTTAATCAACCAACCTCATATTTCAACGTATTGTTTTGGTCGTGATGGCAAACAACTTGCAGCACTTTCAAGCCAAAGTCATTTGTTTGAAACTATGGAACAAGCGATTGCATTTTTACGTCCACATTTAAAATCAGGCGATATGGTGTTATTATCTCCCGCTTGTGCAAGTTTGGATCAATTTGCCTCTTTTGAAAAACGTGGCGAAGAGTTTACTCGTTTAGCAAAATTAGCTTAAAGAATTAGGGTAGTAATGGAATTTATCAATAAAATTAAACAAAATTATGAACAATGGGCGAGAGTGACTCCGCAGGGATTACTTTATGATCGCGCATTGTTTTGGCTTTTTGTCGTGCTATTGCTGATTGGTTTGGTAGCAGTAACTTCTGCTTCGATGCCTTACAGTGCACGTGTATTTAATGATACATTCTATTTTGCTAAACGTGATGCCGTTTATGTCTTGCTTTCTTTCGCAACCTGCTATTTAACTCTCCAGATTTCTTCTTCCCAATGGGAAAAGTGGCACGCAAAAGTTTTCTTATTAGCTATTGTTTTACTCATACTGGTTCTTGGTATTGGGACTTCTGTTAATGGTGCTAAACGTTGGATTTCTTTAGGTATTTTAAATTTCCAGCCTGCGGAGTTTGCGAAGTTAGCGTTAACCTGTTTCCTCGCGAGCTATTTTACGCGTCGTTATGATGAAGTACGTGGTAAAAAATTCAGTGCAGCTAAGCCTTTCATTGTGATGGGCGTATTAGGGATATTCTTACTAGCTCAGCCTGACTTAGGTAGTACCGTCGTACTTTTCGTTATTACCTTTGGTATGCTTTTTATTGTCGGTGCAAATTTTTGGCAATTTATTTTGCTAATTGGTACAGGCATACTTCTCTTTGTATGGCTGGTTCTCTCTGCCTCTTATCGTTTAAAACGTTTTACCGGTTTCTTAGAGCCGTTTAAAGATCCTTACGGAACAGGGTTCCAGCTGACTAACTCTTTGATGGCGTTTGGTCGTGGTGAAATTAGTGGGGAAGGGCTCGGTAACTCTATTCAAAAACTTGATTATCTTCCTGAAGCACATACTGACTTTATCATGGCGATTATTGGTGAAGAGTTCGGCTTTATTGGCATTTTGGTTGTTGTGATTCTTTTAGGTCTATTGATTTTCCGAGCGATGAAAATCGGACGTGAATCACTCATGTTAGAACAACGTTTCCGTGGCTTTTTTGCTTTAGGTATTAGTTTCTGGATTTTCTTCCAAGGTTTTGTCAATCTAGGCATGGCCTTAGGGATGTTACCAACAAAAGGTTTAACTTTCCCATTAGTGAGTTACGGTGGTTCAAGTATCATTATTATGTCGGCAACCGTAGGGATTTTATTGCGTATTGACCATGAAAATAGATTACAACGAGGTGGTCAAGCTCGTTTGAGAGATGATTAGGAATATTTATGAGTAAAAAATTATTAGTTATGGCGGGTGGTACTGGTGGACATGTTTTCCCTGCCATCGCGGTTGCTCAAACCTTACAAAAAGAAGGTTGGGAAATTTGCTGGTTAGGCACAAAAGATCGAATGGAAGCACAGCTTGTACCAAAACATGGTATTCCGATTCGTTTCATTCAAATTTCAGGGTTACGTGGTAAAGGCATTAAAGCCTTACTTGGTGCCCCTTTTGCTATTTTAAGAGCGGTATTGCAAGCTCGTAAAATTATCAAAGAATATCAACCTAATGCGGTATTAGGTATGGGCGGTTATGTATCAGGCCCTGGTGGCATCGCTGCAAAACTTTGTGGCGTGCCGGTTATTTTACATGAACAAAATGCCGTAGCGGGCTTAACCAATGAATGGTTAGCTAAAATTGCGACACGTGTATTACAAGCTTTTCCAACAGCATTCAAAGATGCCGAAGTGGTAGGAAACCCGGTTCGCCAAGATTTATTTGAAATGCCATCACCACAAGCGCGTTTTTCAGAAAGAAGTGGAAAATTGAGAGTGCTTGTCGTGGGGGGGAGTCAAGGTGCTCGCGTACTCAATCAAACGATTCCACAAGTAGTAGCACGTTTGGCAGATAAACTAGAAGTGCGTCATCAAGTGGGTAAAGGTTCAGTTGAGAGTGTGACCGCACTTTATGGTGAACATGCCGGTTCGGTCAAAATTACAGAATTTATTGATGATATGGCAGAAGCCTATGCCTGGGCGGATGTGGTGATTTGTCGTTCTGGTGCCTTAACAGTATGTGAATT
>JAGZXE010000057.1:0-16570 GCA_018378615.1 Parahaemophilus parainfluenzae | reverse complement strand
GTTGCATTTAGAAACGGAATTAATGGCAAGTTTACGTGAAAAAGCGGAAGAAGAGGCCATTGATGTTTTCGCTCGAAATCTGACCGCACTTTTAATGGCCGCACCGGCTGGTGCGAAAAGCACCATGGGCTTGGACCCGGGCTTGCGTACGGGGGTTAAAGTCGCAGTGGTGGATAACACCGGTAAATTATTAGATACCACCACCATTTATCCACACACGGGGCGTGAAGCTGAAGCACAAGTGGCGATTTTCAGCTTAATCCGCAAACACAACGTAGAGTTAATTGCCATTGGTAACGGTACCGCTTCTCGTGAAACTGAACGTTTTGCGAAAGAAGTGATTAAAGAAATCAAAGAAAATAAACCACAAACCGTTGTGGTGAGCGAAGCAGGCGCATCGGTTTATTCCGCCTCTGAATTTGCCGCAAATGAATTCCCGAACTTAGATGTGTCTTTACGTGGTGCAGTTTCTATTGCACGCCGTTTACAAGATCCATTGGCAGAATTAGTGAAAATCGAACCGAAAGCCATTGGTGTAGGGCAATATCAGCACGATGTAAACCAAACCCAACTTGCGCGTAAACTTGATGCAGTGGTGGAAGACTGTGTAAACGCGGTGGGTGTGGATTTGAATACAGCATCCGCACCGTTACTTGCTCGCGTGGCGGGGATGACAAAAACCTTAGCGCAAAACATTGTGGAATACCGTGATGAAAATGGTCGTTTTGAAAGTCGTAGCGAATTGAAAAAAGTGCCGCGTTTAGGGCCAAAAGCCTTTGAACAATGTGCTGGCTTTATGCGTATTGCAGGCGGAAAAAATCCACTTGATGCTTCAGGTGTTCACCCAGAAGCTTATCCTGTAGTGGAAAAAATCTTGCAAGCGACAGCACAATCTATCCAAGATTTAATGGGCAATGCGGGTGTGGTACGTCAGCTTGATGCAAAACAATTCATTGATGAGCAATTTGGTTTACCGACCGTTCAAGATATTTTCAAAGAGTTGGAAAAACCGGGGCGCGATCCGCGTGGTGAATTTAAAACCGCTGTATTCGCAGAAGGCGTGGAAGAAATCACGGATTTAAAACCAGGTATGATTTTAGAAGGTACCGTCACCAATGTGACCAACTTCGGCGCATTTGTGGATATTGGTGTTCACCAAGACGGTTTAGTACATATTTCATCATTAAGCGATAAATTCGTAGAAGATCCACATCAAGTGGTGAAAACTGGCGATATCGTGAAAGTGAAAGTCTTAGAAGTGGATGTACCGCGTAAACGTATTGCGTTAACGATGCGATTAGATGAAAGTGCGGTCAAAAATGACGGCAAATCTGACCGCACTTTAAGTGCAAAACCAAGAAGTAATGCACCTCGCCAAGATCGTAATCCTAGAGGAAATAGTGCGATGGGGAATGCCTTTGCCGATGCATTGAAAAATTGGAAAAAATAATTTCGTCATTTAGATGAACATTGTGGCCAAATAGGCGTACAATGAAGGGGATCTGGTCAATCATCCAATCCCCTTTTTTATTTCAACGAAAGGAATATTCTTATGGAAAAAGGTATTCTTGGGCCGCATGAAGGCAAGGAGCTGGAATTAATGTTAAGGGGCGAAAAGCAAGTGGCATTATTCAATCAGGAGCTCGGTATTCCTGTCGCCTTTCTCCCTTATCTTGAGCAAGGAATGCTTCATTCAAAAACAGTGCAACGTCATGTAAATGATGTTTGCTTAACCGATTTTATTGTCTATTTACCTCAATCTCTTGCACTCGCTGAACAAATGGAAGTGTTGCTTCCTGCAAGCACTGTGAATGGATTTGATCCAAAAGTTGAACGTGAAATCGGCCGAATTCTTGGCTACCGAGAAAAAGATATCGAATACTATATTCAGCATTTTCAAGATAATTTACAGAAGTATCGGCAGCAGTATAGTTAATTGATAAAATAAAAAGTGCAGTCAAAAACACAAGCAATTTTGACTGCACTTTATTATTGGCTAGGAAGGATTATTCCGCGTCTTCTTTTGCCCATTCTAATGAGCGTTTAACCGCTTTTTTCCAGCCTTTATAACGACGTTCACGTTTTTCTTCATCGTTATCTGGAGTGAAGGTGCGCTCTACACGCGCTTTGTCATGAAGTTCGTCTAAATCTTTCCAGAAACCAACCGCAAGACCAGCAAGATAAGCCGCACCAAGTGCGGTTACTTCTTTCACCACTGGACGTTCTACGTTCACATCTAAAATATCCGCTTGGAATTGCATTAAGAAGTTATTGTTGGTTGCACCACCATCAACACGTAAATATTGTAAGCGTTGACCGGAGTCAGATTGCATTGCTTCTAATACGTCACGGGTTTGATAAGCGATAGATTCAAGGGTTGCGCGTACAATATGGTTACGGTTAGAACCACGAGAAAGACCAAAAATTGCACCGCGTGCATACGGATCCCAATATGGTGCGCCTAAACCGGTGAATGCTGGCACGACATATACCCCGTTGCTGTCTGGGACTTTTTGTGCAAAGTATTCGGAGTCGTGGCTATCATGTACGATTTTGAGTTCATCACGTAACCATTGGATTGAAGCGCCAGCGATAAATACCGAACCTTCAAGCGCGTATTCAGGTTCACCTTTGGCATTACACGCGATGGTGGTTAATAGGCCATTTTTAGAGGTAATGGCTTTATCACCAGTGTGAAGCAACATAAAGCAGCCTGTACCATAGGTATTTTTTGCTTGGCCTGCGCGGGTGCAAAGATGGCCGTAAAGTGCCGCTTGTTGGTCGCCCGCGATACCTGCAACTGGAATACGTACACCGCCTTTACCCCCGATATTGGTTTTACCATACACTTCGGAAGAATTACGTACTTCAGGCAACATAGAGCGTGGAATATTTAATAATTCCAACATTTTGTCATCCCATTTTTTCGTATGGATGTTAAATAACATGGTACGGGATGCGTTGGTGTAATCCGTTACGTGAACACGACCTTGGGTTAATTTCCACACAAGCCAGGTATCCACGGTACCAAATAGAAGCTCGCCACGTTCCGCTTTTTCACGTGCACCTTCTACATTGTCTAAAATCCATTTCACTTTTGTACCGGAGAAGTATGGGTCTACCACTAACCCCGTGGTGTTGCGGATATATTCTTCGTGACCATCCGCTTTAAGTTTGTCTGTAATATCTGCGGTACGACGACATTGCCACACAATCGCATTATAAACCGGTGTGCCAGTTGCTTTTTCCCACACGATGGTGGTTTCACGTTGGTTAGTAATACCAATTGCCGCAATTTCATCTGAGGTAATGCCTGCTTTTGCAACCACTTCGTTTAATGTTGAACTTTGTGTTGCCCAAATTTCCATTGGATTATGTTCCACCCAGCCTGCGCGTGGATAAATTTGTGTAAATTCACGTTGGGCGATTTCGACAACATTCGCATTGTGATCTAATAATACTGCACGGGAGCTTGTGGTACCTTGGTCCAAAGCGATGATGTATTTTTTGTCTGTCATGGTTCTATTCCTTAGAGTGCTTGGCACTCTCATTAAATGAATGAAGAAATTTTGAGCTTAAACGAACAAATTGCGAACCTAACTTAATTGAATTCGAATCTAATTGGAACAAATAATGTTGGGTTTTGTGATTAGCATCACAGATTTTTCTCTGAAGATATGCAACCGATTGCGTTAACGCACAAAATAATGTGATCCCTCTCTCATTTTTAGAAAATAGATCGGTTTTATCTATTGAATTAATTGGTTAAAACTAGATAATGAAGCCACTCACTTTGAGTATCTCAATATTTGATCAAACAACGAACGGAATTGCAAAGCAAGATTTCTTTAATGAAATCATTAAGTTAATCATTATTTGGAGATTCTCTTATGAATGCCTATTTTGCAGAATTTTTTGGCACAGCACTCTTAATCCTGTTAGGTAACGGTGTGGTAGCCAACGTATGTTTAAATAAAACGAAAGGGCAAAGTTCTGGTTGGATTGTGATTACTACCGCGTGGGCATTTGCGGTGTATGTGGCGGTCGTTGTAACAGGTCCTTACAGTGGGGCACACTTAAATCCTGCGGTAACACTTGGCGTGGCAATGAAAGGTGCGTTTGCTTGGGAACTGGTACCAGGCTACATCGCGGCACAAGTAGTGGGCGGCATGGTAGGTGCGTTGTTGGTTTACATTATGTATAAAGATCACTTTGCAGCGACCGAAGAAGAGGGCTTAAAACGCGCTTGTTTTAGTTTGGGCAATTGGTTTGAGCTTAGGTGGAACAACCGGTTATGCGATCAATCCAGCTCGAGATCTTGGTCCGCGTTTAACCTTAGGTCTTTTCCTGGGTGGTACATTAAAAACTAAAGCTGACTGGAGATACAGTTGGGTGCCGGTTGTAGGTCCATTTATCGGGGCAGCTTTAGCAGCGGTATTCTATAATGCCATTATGTAATTTATTCAAATAGAAAGAGCGGTCAAAATTCATGATGTTTTTTGACCGCTCTTTTTATATTTAGGGGGTTGATTAAATACAATAATCTTCGAATTCCATTGGCATTTTAGCTTGCAATAAGAATTGTTTGGTGCGCTCTTGCTGTGGATGACTGAAGAATTCAGCCGCGGTATTTTGTTCAACGACCTGACCATTTTCCATGAGAATCACGCGATCTGCCACATCTTTGGCAAAATTCAATTCATGGGTGACGATAATCATTGTCCAACCTTCTTGTGCGAGCATTTTGAGTGCCTGCAATACTTCACCGACAAGTTCTGGGTCGAGAGCAGAAGTAGGCTCATCTAACAAGATAATATCGGGTTTAACCGCTAAAGCACGGGCGATCCCGACACGTTGCTGTTGACCCCCAGAGAGTTGAGAGGGATATAAATCCGCTTTCGCTTTTAAACCAACTTTTTCCAATAATGCTAAGGCTTTTTCACGCGCAATCTCTTTCGCTTGTTTTTGCACAACTACCATGCCTTCCATCACATTTTCGAGTGCTGTGCGATGGGGAAAGAGATTGTATTGTTGGAATACCATTGAAGAACGACGACGCAATTTTAGTTCATTGGCTTTGCTGATCTTCTTGCTGAAATCAATGGTTAAGCTTCCATCGGTAAATGCTAATACCCCTTTTTCTGGGCGTTCGAGCAAATTTAAACAGCGTAAAAAAGTGGTTTTGCCTGAACCTGATGGGCCTAGAATGGCAACTACTTCACCTTTATTAATTTCAAAATCAATGCCTTTTAATACATGGTGGCCATTAAAACTTTTCTGAATATTCGTGACTTTTAACATAAACAGTCCTTATAAATGGCGAGAAAGGCGTTTTTCTAAACGGGTTTGCCCCATCGACAGCACAAAACAGAATACCCAATAAATGAGAGCCGCTTCACTATAAATTAAAATAAATTCGTAGTTTTCGGCGGTGATGTTTTGCGCCACACGGAATAACTCTGCGATCCAAACGAGTGATGCCAGGGACGTATCTTTCACTGTACTAATGAAGGTATTTGATAGTGAAGGGACGGAAATACGTAAAGCTTGCGGCATAATGGTACGCACAAAAGCTTGTGTGTAATTCATGCCTATCGCATAAGAGGCTTCCCATTGACCTTTAGAAATCGCAAGAATAGAGGCTCTCACTGTTTCTGCGGCATAAGCACCAATGTTAATGGAGAATGCAATAATTGCGGTTGGGAAAGGCTCAAGTTTGATGCCAACTTCAGGTAAACCGTAGAAGATAATGAAGATCTGCACCAACATTGGCGTGCCGCGAATAATTGAAATATAGATGCGACAAATGCCCTGTAGAATTTTGGTCATTAAATTGGGATGTGGCAACGTGCAAATCACAGCCACGATAACTGCAATGAATAAACCGCAAAAGAAGGAAATGACCGCAAGGGGGATCGTATATAAAATTGCCCCTTCCATCATAGGCCAAAACGAGCTGATTACATAATCAGCTCGTTCTGCGGTCATAAATGGAAGGCTGGCTAACCAATTATTGAGTAATGTCATCGCCAAACCATTTGATTGAAATTTGTTTTAAAGTTCCGTCTTTGCGTAGTTCTTCAAGTGCTTGGTTCACTTTTGCAATAAGCGGTTCTTCACCTTTCAAGAAAGCAAAACCAGTTGGGATTTTTTTATCACTTTCTACAGCAATTTTTAAGCCTGAGTTAGGTTGTTTTTTGAAGTAATCTAATACAGCAAGCTTATCGTTTACTGTTGCATCAACACGACCTTGTTTTACCGCTTCAAGGTTTTGTGCCAAGCTATCTACAGTCACGATAATTGCACCATTATCACGCGCATCTTTGCTCCAGTTACTGGTTGCAGATTGTGCAGATTTTTTACCTTTTAAATCAGGGAATGATTTAATGCTATCGTTATCAGCTTTCGTCACGATTACGCCAGCAGAGTAGTTATAAGGTGCACTGTAATCATATTTTTTTAAACGTTCTGGGCTTGGATTGGTTTGGTTCGCAATAACATCAAAGCGTTTTGCATTTAAACCTGCATACATGCCGTCCCAAGCGGTTTCTTTAAATTCAACTTTCCAACCTAATTTTTGCGCAACTTTTTCGATAATTTCCACATCGAAACCTGTTAACTTGCCATCTTTATCGTGGAAAGTAAATGGTGCGTAAGTACCCTCAGTACCGACTAATAAGGTTTTAGTTTGTTCAACGCGATCAGCAATTTCACCTGCGTTAGCAAAAGTAGAAAGGGCTAATCCTGCCGCTAAAAGTGCGGTGCTAAAAAATGATTTTTTCATAAGTATTCCTTTTTTAGATAAATAACGAAAGTGAAATGAATTATAAGAAGCGAAAAAGAAAAGAAAAGTATTATTTATTTATGAATTATTTCCTTTAGTTATATCAAATAAAATTTGTTTAATTAATAAACAAAAAAGGTCTGTAAAAACAGACCTTAGATAAAATGAATTCAATCAATAGATTAAGCTTCAATACCTTCGAATAACGCTGTACTTAAATAACGTTCTGATGCAGAAGGTAGGATTGCAACGATTAATTTATCTTGGAATTCAGGTAGTTTTGCTAAGCGGTCAGCCGCTGCCACAGCCGCACCAGAAGAAATACCCGCAAGAATACCCTCCTCAGCCATTAAGCGACGAGCGGTCGCAATTGCCGTATCGCTATCTACAGTTTCCACGCGATCAATTAATGATAAATCCAAGTTTTTCGGAATGAAGCCAGCACCGATACCTTGAATTTTGTGTGGACCTGGTTTCACTTCTTGACCAGCAAGGGTTTGGCTAATAACAGGTGATTCTGTTGGTTCAACCGCTACAGAGGTAATTTTTTTACCGTGATCTAATTTGATCGCACGAGAAATACCGGTAATTGTACCGCCGGTACCCACACCTGCAACTACGACATCCACTTTACCTTCCGTATCTTTCCAGATTTCTTCACCAGTAGTTTGACGGTGAATGTCAGGGTTAGCTGGGTTTTCAAATTGTTTTAGCATCACATAATGATTTGGGTTAGACGCCACAATTTCTTCTGCTTTAGCGATCGCACCTTTCATCCCTTTTGAACCTTCAGTGAGTACAAGATTCACGCCTAAACCACGTAATAAACGTTTACGTTCAAGGCTCATGGTTTCAGGCATGGTTAAGGTGATTTTGTAACCGCGTGCTGCTGCTACATAAGCTAAAGCAATACCAGTGTTACCGCTGGTTGCATCTACAATTTCTTTACCCGCTGTTAAAATGCCGTCTTTTTCTGCTTGCCAAATCATATTGGCACCAATACGGCATTTCACGCTAAAGCTTGGGTTGCGACCTTCAATTTTTACGACAACGTTACCATTGTGTCCGAAGTGTTTTAAACGAACTAATGGAGTATTACCGATTGAGTATGAGTTATCTGCATAAATTGTCATTTTACTGTCCTTTTATATTTTGGAATGAGTTGATGCAGTAGTTATAACACCGGTTTTTATATAAAAAAAATAGTTAATAGCTATATTTTATAACTAAATGCTATTTATTCACGATGTTATTTCCTGAAGGCTTAATTTCAGTACTACTAGAACGTGTCACAATTTGTGTTGAACCTGAAGTGCGGTCAAAATTCATATCAAATTTTAATTGTGAGCGATAATTTTCCACCCACATTACCGTTGCACCACAGACCGCCACAGGAATAATTACTAAGTTCACGATCGGCAATGCGGTACAAAGGGTAATTAATGCCCCGAATGTCAGGCTTTGAGAACGTCTTTCGCCTAATGCATTTTTCATAATGCCAAAAGAAATTTTATGGTTATCAAACGGGTAGTCACAATACTGAATCGCCATCATCCAACAAGTAAATAGGAAGGTTAGTACTGGAATAATGGTTTGTCCAATAACAGGGATAAAACTCAATAAGAACAAGCCCACAAATTTCGGTAAGCTGTACCATAGTTTTTGCCATTCACGATTTAGCATACGTGGCACATCTTTCATGATTTCAGCCAAACCATCATCATTAACGGCTTCGCCAGTCAGCATTTTTTCGACTTTTTCTGCCAATAAACCATTAAACGGTGCGGCGATAAAACCTGAAAGTGTTGTAAAGGCAAAATAGAAAAATAAGAGAATCGAGCCAATAGACAGCACGAGCAAAATCACACTTAAAAAGCTTAACCAATCAGGAATAAAGCTCATCACCCAGTCGATCATTGTGGAGATTTGTGAAACAAATAGCCAAAATAAGCCAGTGAGTAGGACGACGTTAAGTAAAATCGGCATAATCACAAAACGGCGGAGGCCTTTTTGCGTAATGAAATGCCAACCCATCACGAAATGATTGAAAGCAGATTTTATTTCATTTTGATCGATCATCATTGTTCCTTTAAATTAAAAAGTAAAAAATACAAAATGTCACAGAAAGACAATATTTTTTGAGAAAAATTCCATCTCATCCCTTTTAATATCTTGTTTGCTTTCCTATTTTTTCACCTGTGGAAATGTGGTAGGATTAGCAAAAAATCATTGCGTTAAGGAGCAACAAGAATGGACTTAAATACCATTTTGATTATTTTAGGGGTAATTGCTTTAATTGCCTTAGTGGTACACGGATTATGGTCAAATCGCCGTGAGAAATCAAAATATTTTAAAAGCGCGAATACATTTAACCGCACTTCTAAAAACGGTGAGGTCAATCCTTTTTCGCAAGCCGCTGATCCTAATGCGGATATTCGTTTAACACATCGCGCTCAAGCAGCACAGCCTGTACAACAAAGTGTTCAACCCAAAGTGGCACCACAGGCAGCAAGCCAACAGCAATTTAATTTTGATGAGCAACGTGCTCAAGTGGATGCGCGTCAAATAGAAAAAAGCGTGGACGATATTAAAATCTCCTTACCAAATCAGCCGGTTTATGAGATGAATGCGACGCAACTTGCTCCTACGCCAGCTCCACAACCTGAACCTGTGGTTTATCCTGAAACGAATGTACAACCGAAACCACGTGTAGCAGAAATGACAATCGAAGAGTTAGAAGCACAAAGCAATGATTTTGATGGTGTGAATTCTTCTTCGCCTGAATTGCGTGAGCAGTTAGCCGAGATGTCATTAAATCCAACTCAAGAACCTACTCACGAGAACGTGCATTTTAACTATCATGAACCGGTAGAAGTGGAAAAACCAAAACAAACCACCGGTTTTGTTCAACTTTATGTGATTTCAAATCAAAATCGTGAATTCTATGGTCCACAATTATCTCAATCTTTAGAAAACCTTGGGTTTATTTTTGGTGAGCGTCAAATGTATCACCGCCATTTTGATTTAAGTGTGGCAAGTCCTGTGTTATTTAGTGTGGCAAATATTGAGCAGCCAGGTACGTTTGATTATTACAATATGGCAGAGTTTTCAACTATGGGCGTGGTGCTCTTTATGCAGTTGCCTTCTCCAGGTAATAATTTGGCGAACTTACGTATGATGATTCGCGCAGCGAAAACCATCGCAGAAGATTTAGGTGGCGTGGTGTTGACTGATCAGCAAGAGATTTTTGATGATGTAGCTGAGCAGGATTATTTATCTCGCATCGCATAAAACGCACGAAAAAATAACCGCACTTTGGGCGAGCCGATGGTTCGCCCATTTTAATTCAATGAGTAAACCGTTAGAGAACATTATGAGCCTTCAGCAACAAATTGATACATTACGTCAGGATCTTCGTCGTTATGAATATGAATATCACGTGTTGGATAATCCAACTATTCCTGATGCAGAATATGACCGTTTATTTCATCAACTTAAAGCCTTAGAAGCCGCCCATCCGGAACTCATTACGGCAGATTCACCTACTCAACGAGTGGGCGCCAAACCGCTTTCTGGCTTTGCACAAATTCGTCATGAAATTCCAATGCTCTCTTTGGATAATGCGTTCTCAGACGAGGAGTTTTATGCATTCGTAAAACGCATTGAAGATCGTCTTATTCGTTTGCCTGACCCGCTTACTTTTTGTTGTGAACCGAAATTAGATGGTTTAGCGGTGAGTATTTTGTATGTAAATGGTGTGCTGACTCAAGCCGCGACCCGTGGTGATGGGACGACAGGGGAAGATATTACTGCCAATATTCGCACGATTCGAAATATTCCGTTGCAGCTTTTAATGGACAATCCGCCAGCTCGTTTAGAAGTGCGTGGTGAAGTGTTTATGCCACATGCAGGCTTTGAGCGTTTAAATCAACAGGCTCTAGAGAAAGGCGAGAAAACCTTTGCTAACCCACGTAATGCAGCAGCGGGATCGTTGCGCCAGCTCGATCCGAAAATTACAAGTAAACGTCCATTGGTATTGAATGCTTATGGTATTGGTATTGCAGAAGGGGTGGATTTACCGAATACGCATTATGATCGTTTGCAATGGTTGAAGTCTATTGGGATTCCGGTAAACCCAGAAATCCGTTTATGTAACGGCACAGATGAAGTGTTGGATTTTTATCGTGATATTCAAAATAAACGCAGTTCTCTTGGCTACGATATTGATGGTACCGTACTGAAAATCAATGATATTGCGTTACAAGAGAAATTAGGTTTTATTTCCAAAGCGCCACGTTGGGCGATTGCTTATAAATTTCCTGCACAAGAAGAATTAACTCGCCTAAATGATGTGGAATTCCAAGTGGGCAGAACAGGGGCAATTACCCCAGTGGCTAAATTGGAACCGGTATTTGTGGCTGGTGTCACGGTGAGTAACGCCACATTGCATAATGGCGATGAAATTGAACGCTTGGATATTGCTATTGGCGATATGGTAGTGATTCGTCGTGCGGGAGATGTGATCCCACAAATTATCGGCGTATTACACGACCGTCGCCCAGCAGATGCGAGACCGATCATTTTCCCTGAGACTTGTCCGGTATGTGATTCGGCCATTGTTCGTATTGAAGGTGAAGCCGTAGCACGTTGTACAGGCGGTTTGTTCTGTGCAGCACAGCGTAAAGAAGCGCTTAAACATTTCGTTTCTCGCAAGGCCATGGATATTGATGGCGTAGGGGGTAAATTAATCGAGCAGTTGGTGGATCGTGAGTTAATTCATACACCCGCCGATTTATTTAAGTTAGATTTAACCACGCTGACTCGCTTGGAAAGAATGGGTACAAAATCAGCTGAAAATGCGTTAGCGAGCCTTGAGAAACCAAAGAAGTGACAGAAAACCGCTTCAAAGGCAAAACGGTTGTATTAACCGGAACCTTAACTCAAATGGGACGTAATGAAGCTAAAGCCTTATTACAAGACATGGGCGCGAAAGTGAGCGGCTCGGTTTCAGCAAAAACAGATTTTGTGATTGCCGGTGATGCGGCGGGTTCTAAGCTCACAAAAGCACAAGAATTAGGTGTTACCGTTCTAACGGAAGAAGAATTTTTGGCTCAGATTTAACCGTCTCAATCGAAAAAAACTAAAAAAATGACCGCACTTCATCTCATCTCAAGATTAAGTGCGGTTTAACTTTTCTTCTTAATAAACGATAGCGGACATTTTAAGCTCTTAATTTACTGGCTCCGCGTTCCAGTTGTTTTGCCAAGCATTCTTTTGAAGCAATAATCTGTTTACCAAAACGTTTATATAAACGTTGTTTTAATTTTGCCAACCCTTTCACTTTAGCACTTTTTTCTGCCCCAAATAACTGCTTAATATGGAGTGTCACCTGACCAATCTCTTGTAAGGCTATACCTGTTTTGGCTTTTAATTCGTTTAATTGGAACGTGATTTTTTCCTGTACATGCTGTTCCAATCGTTGCGTTAATTCTGTCGTATCGGCGGTTTCATTTTGACACAACTGTTCAAATTCGGCGATTTCTGTACTGAAATCTAGCTGTAACCCTTGTTCCAGTTCAATTAATACTGCCATGCCGTATTCCAATTGTGATGTTAATTGCTGTTGGCTTTGAACTAATTGATTTTGAATGGCTTCACTTTGCTCAATACATTCATTTAATGACTGTTTCATTTCTGTTTGTTGCTGCATGGCAGAGGCTTTTATTGAATCAATTCGTTGTTGAATTTGCTGCATAAGATCTGACATTGTTTGTACGTTTTCCATTTTCTTCTCCTTTGGGATTTTTAACCGCACTTAAGAAAAGTGCGGTCATTTTGTTACTTATTTTTTGATGATTTGTTTCACATCCACTTCTGTTTTATTCCATTCTTTATCGACTTTACCGATAATTTGAATGTTATCTTGAGGTGCTATCGTTTCACCATTCCATGCTTTTTTGCTGACTTCAATTTGAATTTCTTTTCCACTTGCGTCTTTAAATAAGAAATCCTTTTTACCAATTTGTTTTACAATTTGTCCGTCTAAACGAACTGGAGTGTCATCATTGGCATTTAATGCATCATCAACGGTTTTTACAATAACACTTTCATCGACAAAACCTTGTTGGGTGTTGTGCTTGTGACCATCATTAAATCCTTGTGCTATTGCGGTGTTATATACGGCAACAGAAGATAATGCGATAGCTGCAACAGTAAGTAATTTTTTCATAGTTTGTTCTCCTAAATAAGATAATCATAAAGTAAGTTGAAAGCTTTGCTTTCAGATGTATTAAATCATTCATCTACCGCACTTTAGCCTGCTACTGCAGGTAAATAACCTGCTTGAATTAAGAATGGTACGATCATAATGATTACGCCAATTACTAAGGCTATCACTAAGGTTACGTTTCCACCGATTACACGATAAGGCAGATTTGGATTTGCTTGACGTGTTTTCCATGCTAGTCCAATAGGTAAAATTAAGCAATAGAATGCACAGAGTAAACCCGCATAGCTTAATGCGGCAATAAAACCTTCAGGATAATACAAGGCGAATGCAAGTGGTGGAGTAAATGCTGCAACAGTCAGTGTTAAACGGTTGTGTGGCAATTTGTAACGTTTAAATAAATCGCCTAAACCTTCAAATACCCCTAGCATCACACCTAGGAAAGAAGTAATTAATGCAAGTGCAGAGAAGACGCGCACGATTTCCCCCATGATTTGGGAGTTGGTGATTTGACGTGTGGCATTGACTAAACCGTTAAGGGTTGGATCTGCTTGGAGCAATTGTACGAACTCATTTTGGCTTAATACACCGTGAGTCGCTAATTGCCATATCAAATAAGCGACTAGCGGAATGGCTGTACCGATTAAAATGGCTTTACGGAATTGAGTGACACTACCGTCTAAATAGCTATTCACGCTACCCATGATGATGTGGAAGCCAAAAGAAGTAAAGAAGATTGGTGCCGCAGAGATTACGAAAGCATAATCTAAAGGCAAGGCCATCAGGTTATCGACAGACACTTTTGGTAACATCATAAATAACACAAAAGCAAAGGCGATTAATTTGCCGATAAACAGAATACGAGTGGCGCCATCAACGCCTTTTGTACCCACAACTACAAAGGCACCAAGTACGACGGTAAATAAAATGATTGAAAGTTCGGAGGAAAGACTTTCAAAGCCAAAAGCCGTTGGTAAGCCAGATAATAATGAACCGCCTCCGGTGATGTAGGCTGCAGAAAGGGCGTAAAGTAAAATGAGCAAGCTAAAAGTCGCTAAAACACGCCCAGTGATACCGAAGTATTTCTCCGCGAGAGTTGCTACGCCATCATTTAAGCGATCGGCTGTTTGATACACTTCAACAAAAAGTAAACCGCTGTAAACTAAAAGCGCCCATAAACCGACTAATAATAAAACAGTGTAACCAAAACCAATACCGGCAGAGGTTAATGGCATCGCGAGCATTCCCGCCCCGATGGTCGTGCCTGCAATGATTAAGGCACTGCCGAATGTTTTGTTTTTTAGCATAAAATTGTCCTCCGAGTATAGAATTGAAAAACGAGGTTAAAGCTGACCGCACTTTTCTTTGTAATGATAGCGACAAACCGAAAGATAGGAGTCGTTTCCACCTATTTGGATTTGTTCCCCTTCCTTAATGACTTCACCTTGTTCATTTAAACGTAAAACGAAATTGGCTTTACGTCCACAATAACAGATTGTTTTTAATTCTTCTAGACGTGACTTTGCCTAATCCAAAGCGGTCATCAATGGCTGCCGTATAAACCATGGTGTTCATATTGCGTTCACGATAGTTATAGGAAGACTGCAGCAACGTGGTTGATTTGCCCGCATTCATCGTAGAGTAGTAAAAATAGAGTTTTGCCATTATTTAATCACCCATTTCCAGAAATAATAGGCAATAAATCCTGCAACAGGTGGACAGGCTGCTAGCATAAAGGTGCCGTAAGTTGCACCACCGCCAACCATTTTTCCGGCAGCTGAAAGCGCGCTAACGATATCACCACTTGGTGTGGTAAAAATCCATGCGCCAATAATCGCAAGCACTAAGAAACAAGCGATACCTGCTGCACGCATAGCTTTTACTTTAATCATATTTTCCATATTTTCTCCTTAGATTGCAGGGAGTTCGGCCATCGCCCAACGAGGTTTGACATCAATGGCGAGATCGCTGTGCTGACCTTGTTTTAAACGTAAAAAACCCGTATAGGCAATCATGGCGCCATTATCAGTACAAAATTGAGGTTGCGGATAAAATACTTCTCCACCAAGATTTTTCATCATTGTGCCAAGGGTTTCACGTAATTTTTTGTTTGCACTCACCCCGCCAGCAATGACTAAACGCTTATAACCGGTTTCTTTTAAGGCGCGTTTGCATTTAATTGCAAGTGTATCCACGACAGAATCTTGGAAGGCAAAGGCAATATCAGCTTTGGTTTGTTCAGTTAATTCACCTTCTTGTTTGATCGCCTGATTAATGGTGTTAGCCGCTGAGGTTTTTAAACCTGAAAAGCTAAAATCAAGTCCAGGCCTATCCGTCATTGGTCGAGGGAACACAAAGCGATCTTTGGATCCTTTTTCGGCTAAACGTGAAAGTGCTGCACCGCCAGGATAATCTAACCCTAATAATTTCGCGGTTTTATCAAAGGCTTCACCTGCCGCATCATCAATGGATTCGCCAATGACTTCATATTTCCCTACGCCATCAACGCGCACTAATTGTGTGTGCCCACCAGAAACTAAGAGAGCAATAAACGGAAAGTACGGTCGGTTTTCATCAAGCATTGGAGCAAGTAGATGACCTTCCATGTGATGTACGCCAATAGCGGGCACATTCCAGGCATAAGCCAGTGAACGCGCGATCGTTGCGCCCACTAATAATGCCCCCACTAAACCCGGGCCACTTGTATAGGCGATACCATCAATTTGATCGGCGGTTAAATTGGCTTCTTCTAATGCGGCTTTAATTAATGGCGCCGTTTTACGAATGTGATCGCGGGAAGCCAGCTCTGGTACTACACCACCGTAATCTGCATGTAAGGCAATTTGCGTGTAGAGTTGATTGGCAATTAAGCCTTTGTCTTCATCATAAATCGCGACACCTGTTTCATCACAGGAGGTTTCGATCCCTAAAATACGCATTTTCTTCTCATTTTATTAAAAAAATTGGCAAAGATTTTACCTTGTTTAGCCCACTTAAACCAGTTCAAACGCCAATTTTTCAGCAAATAGGCGATCTTTCCTTTGCTTTTGCAGGGAAGATCGATTAGAATTGCGTCCTTTATTGAATTTGCCGTTCATTCGGCAGTAATAAAAATTTAAAATTGCAATTAAATTAAACTCATTGAGGTGATTGGCTTATGCCTGTAATTAAAGTACGTGAAAACGAATCATTCGACGTAGCTTTACGTCGTTTCAAACGCTCTTGCGAAAAAGCTGGTATTTTAGCAGAAGTTCGCGCTCGTGAATTCTATGAAAAACCAACTACAATCCGTAAACGTGAAAAAGCAACACTTGCTAAACGTCACGCTAAACGTAATGCTCGCGAAAACGCGCGCAATACCCGTTTATACTAATTTGTAGTATTTTCTAACTCGAGTTAAGACAAACCGTGAAACCTTTTGGGTATCACGGTTTTGTTGCTTTAAACTCATCGAAAAAAAGTCACGCAAAATCAACCGCACTTTCGCATCGTATTCAAGGAGGCAAGGCAATGAAAGGCTCAATTCCACGCCAATTTATTGATGATCTGCTCACAAAATC
>JAGZXE010000056.1:0-10981 GCA_018378615.1 Parahaemophilus parainfluenzae | reverse complement strand
TTCTTTGCCATCAATTTCCGCTGCGGTGTACTGACCAAGCACTAAGTTGTGCTCAACGTCATCTTGCGTTAATGGACGTAAAGAATGCATGACTTTGGCTACTTCATCACGCATTGAGTTCGCATTGATAATTGCCGGTGGTTCCATGGCAACCATGGCTAAAACTTGTAATAAGTGGTTTTGGAACATATCACGCATTGCACCAGAGCCATCATAATAGCCACCACGTTCTTCCACACCAATCGCTTCAGCACCAGTAATTTCCACATAATCAATGAAATTGCGGTTCCAAAGCGGCTCAAACCAACCATTTGAGAAACGCAATACAAGTAAGTTTTGTACGGTTTCTTTACCAAGATAATGGTCGATACGGTAGATTTGATGTTCTTCAAAGAAACGGTGAATTTGTACGTCTAATTGTTTTGCTGTTTTCGCATCATAACCGAATGGTTTTTCCACAATAATACGCTTCCAACCGTCTTCTTCGGTGTTTAAACCGTGTGCAGCAAGACATTCAGGAATCACACCATATAAGCTTGGCGGGGTGGACATGTAATAAAGCGTGTTGCCATTCGTTTGATATTTTTCATGTAATTCGTCTAAACGTGGCACTAATTTGCCATAATCAGCGGCCTCTGATGTGTTTACCGCTTGGTAATAGAGATGACTACAAAAAGCGTCTAGCGTTTCTGGAGTGGTTTCTTCTGTTTCAAGTAACGCTTCACGCATTTTTTCACGGAAAGTCTCATCGTTTAATTCTGAACGCGCGACACCTAATACAGAAAATTTGTTTAAGCGGCCAAATTTGAAGAGATTATAAAGTGCGGGAATGAGTTTACGGTGAGTTAAATCACCGGAAGCACCAAAAATTACGATACAGTTATTATTCGTTTGCATATTATTCCTTATTGTTCCGAGTAGTATTTTTAAATAATGCAATATATTACTGCACTTTACCAATCGAACCAATCAATTAAATTGAAAGACAGATGCCCAATTTTGTGTATTATCTGCCACCATCACAAAGGGTGGATTAATTAAACTTTCACGATGATTATAGGTGAGCGGCTGATAGTGCGGATCGAAAATCATTCCATTGATTTCAGCTAATAAAATTTCAGCGCCAGCCGTGTCCCATTCACCAGTTTTACCGAGTCGAACATAGCAATCAACGGTTCCTTCTGCGACTAAACCACTTTTTAAACTGCTCGACCCAACAACCGTAAATTCACATGACAAATTCTTCGTTAAAATTGACCGCACTTTTTCTTGTGAGGTAGTAGCGCCAACGGCAATTTTTAACGGTTTGGTAAGATCAATTTTTCTTGGCTGTAAGCGTGTTATCTCTTTATCACTCTGTTTGAATGCGCCGAAACCTTTCATGGCGTAATAGGTGATATTCAAAATAGGGAAGTGAATCACGCCTAGCACAGGTTGGTGGTCTTGCACGAGTGTAATCAATACGGAGAATTGATCGGTGCGATCAATAAATTGCTGCGTGCCATCAAGGGGATCGATTAACCAATAAGTTTGCCAAGTTTGGCGTTGTTCAAAGGGAATATTGCAGTTTTCCTCTGAAAGAACAGGAATGTCAGGGAAAAGTGCGGTCAGTTTTTCGATTAAAAATTGGCTGACAAATAAATCGGCTTCCGTAACAGGGGTGTTATCCGATTTGGTTTGTATTGTCACGTCCTGTTGGTAAAAATGAGCTAAATGTTTTCCCGCTTCATTAGCGAGCGTTTGGACTTGATCGAGAAGAGATTGAGATAATTGCATGTTTATTTCCTACTTTGATTTCGGTAATAACAAGGTGAGGCAAATTGTCGTATAGATTGCTAGGATGACAGAGCCCTCTAAGACGAATAATACACGGTCAGTCAGATATTGGGTATTGGGTGCGATGAGAAGATTGCCGATACTCCAATAACAAAAAAGAATGATGAATGAAAAAATGAGAATTTTATTCCACTGATGACGTAGATAGCCGCGGTATTTAGCAAAGTAAGCGTTGATTATTGCCGGCACGGTGAGTGGCCAGAATGTTAAAAAGAAACCAAATAATGCGGCATCGAAGTTACCTTCTTTGCAGTAGTCTAGACCAAAAATGGCATAAGCAATAACACTACCTATCAACTGAGTAATCAGTGGGAAGATAATCATTGCCTTTAGATAAGAGGATTGCGTTGACACCTTAAGCTCCTAGAAAAATAGGCTATCCGAGGACAGCCTATTTTAATCCATTATTTCGATTTCTTCGCACGTAATACACGAGAAACGAAAATAAAGATACCAAAGATAAATACGGCAAGACCAAGTAATTCGCCAATATTATCCCAATTTTCTAATCCTAAGGCTAATGGATCTTCAGAACCACCTGAGGTGACAGATGCCGCAATAATGAAGGCTAAGATGACGCCCATCAAGCTTTCACCCACAATTAAACCCGCAGCGAAAAGTGTGCCGAAACGTTCTGCTTTTTTCTCTACTTCAGTATCGTTAGTGCGTTTTGCATAGTTTTTAATATGACGGGTGATAAACCATGCCATTACCGCGCCGACCACAACCGGCATATTGATTGATGGTGGAAGGTAGATACCAATCCCAACCGCTAATACTGGTAAGGCAAAGCGGCTGTCACTGGTTTTACGCATGAATGCATCCACAATGATCAATACAATACCTAAACCAACACCAGTTAAAATGTAGGTCCATTCTAAATGGTCGGTGAAAATACCTTGTGAAATGGTGGTCATAAGGGTTGCTTGTGGCGCTGAAAGCGCTTGTGTTGGATCCATATCTGGACGTGGTAATGCGCCAGTAAAACCATAAGCGTGGTATAAAATTTCTAATACCGGTGCAATCACTAATGCACCAACGAAACAACCGATAATCAATGCAACCTGTTGTCTCCAAGGGGTCGCTTCAACTAGAAGACCGGTTTTTAAGTCTTGTAAGTTATCGTTTGAAATAGTTGCTGTAGTTAATACGATAGATGCCGTGAATAAGGTCAATGCCGTTAAGAATTTTTGACCGTCAGCTGTTTCAAATAAACCACTGCTTTTACCAATGGTCACTAAAACAAGTGAAATCACGATAACAGAAATGAATACGATGTTCTGATTCAGCTTGTGAGCCTTTTAACATACGGAAAGAATGAACCATCCCTTCAATCATTGGTTTGAAAAGGATTAATAATGTCCAAATAGCTGCAATACCGATAGTGCCCACACCAATAAAGCGCACTTTGGTTTTCCATTCAGTTATGGCATAGCTCACGATTGACGCATCGGTTGGCATATCGCCGGTTGCCGTAAAATAAGGTACAGCCACACCCCATGCAAGGAATGTACCGAATAACATTGCAAGGCCGCCCACGATACCGATTAAGTAACCCGCACCTACTAATGCAAGAGAGAAACCCATCGGTAATTGGAAAACGGCTTTGCCGTTGGAGAACCATGCACTTGCGCTGTCAGACATGACACGTAATGCGTTGGTTAGGAACGCAACGGTTCCTGCAAAAATACCGCCATAAGCGATATCTTTTACACCACTGTCGCTTTCGTCATTATTGCCTGCTTTTAAGATTTCAGCTGCCGCCACTCCTTCAGGGTAAGGTAAGTCGCTGTTTACGACCATCGCACGACGTAGTGGAATAGTGAATAGTACGCCCAACGTACCGCCAGAGGCACAGATAAGCACAGTTTGCCAGAATGGGAATTCCTGCCAGTAACCCATCATTAATAGACCTGGAAGAACGAAAATAACAGAAGACAAGGTTCCCGCCGATGAAGCTTGGGTTTGCACCATGTTATTTTCTAAGATACTGGAATCCTTGAAGAATTTTAAAATTGCCATAGAAATTACGGCAGCTGGAATGGAGGAGGCGAAAGTCATCCCCACTTTAAGACCCAAATAAACGTTAGATGCAGTGAAGATCACTGTAATTAACGCCCCAAGGAACATTCCTCGGAAGGTCAATTCTTTTAAATTATCATGAGACATAAATTTTCCTATTTATTTTTGAAAAATGACTATACATTCTCAAAAAAAGAATAATTATTCAAGTTTTATTTAAAGTTAATCGCTTACGATTAGAATTTATCTAAATTTCTTCGATTTATTTACGTTTTTTTAAATAATCTCGCAAGGTATAAAGTGCGGTTAAGTTTCTTGCCTCATTAAATTCGTCACTTATCAACAGGGTATCAAGTTGAGATAAAGGGTAACGCACGATTTCTAATGGTTCGGGCTCATCTCCTTCCAGTTTATTGGGGTATAGATCTTCACCTAGTAAAACGTACATTTTATGACCCATGATTTGTGGATTGATCTTCATCGTGCGTAAAAACGTCCATTTTTTTGCTCCAAAGCCAATTTCTTCCTGCAATTCGCGATTCGCACTTTGTTCGGGCGTTTCTCCCGTATCCATTCCACCTTTTACAAAACCTAACTCATATTGTTCTGTTCCGACTGCGTATTCACGAACAAGGAGTAGATCTTCTCCATCAATTGCAATCGCCATGACGGAGTCGCGATTGAAAGGGCGAAAACGTTCATAAGTGCGGTCAATGCCATTAGAGAATTTGAGATCAACAGCTTGAATTTCAAACAAGCGAGATTTTGCCACCGTGGAAAGAGAGAGAATGTGTGGAAGTTGTTTTTTCATGATATTAGCCCTATTATCTTGTTATTGGCTCATCATACGCAAAGTGAGAGAAATAGGAAGAGTTATGGCTGAAAATAACGAAGTACGATTAGATAAATGGCTTTGGGCGGCACGTTTTTACAAAACCCGTAGCATTGCGAAAGCGATGATTGAAGGAGGGAAAGTACATTACAACGGTCAGCGTGCTAAAGTAAGCAAAAATGTAGAAGTCGGCGCTATGATTAAGCTTCGTCAAGGTAGCGATGAAAAAGAAATTGAAGTGATAGCTTTGAGTGACCAACGTCGTGGCGCCCCTGAAGCCCAACTGCTTTACCGAGAAACGACTCAGAGTGTGAAAAAACGCGAAGAAATGGCATGGGCAAGAAAAAATAATGCACTTTCGATGCCACATCCTGATCGTCGTCCAAACAAAAAAGAACGTCGAGATTTATTGAAATTTAAACACCAAGATGAGTTCTAGAAAATAAAAGTGCGGTCAATTTTGACCGCACTTTTTGTATTAATGATTTTTATGACTTGTACTGTACAGAATTTTATCGGTATAAGCCATTGCAATTGCCGAAATCAAGAAAGAAAAATGAATAATCACTTCCCACATAATTGTTTTTTCAGGAATTTTTGAGGCATTCACAAAGGTTTGCAATAAGTGGATAGACGAAATACTGATAATTGACATAGAAAGTTTGACTTTCAGCACTGTCGCATTCACATGGCTCATCCATTCAGGTTGATCAGGATGATTTTTCGTACGCAGTTTTGAAACAAAAATCTCATAACCGCCTAATGTTACCATTACTAATAAGTTAGCAATCATTACCACATCAATGAGATTGAGTACGGCGAGCATAATGGTGTCCGCATCCATTTCATTAACATTGGTGATGAGATACCACAAGTTTTTCATAAACTTGTAGGCATAGATGCCTTGCACGACAATTAAACCTAAGTAAATAGGCACTTGTAACCAACGACTTGCAAAAATCGTTTTGCTTAGAAAGTTAGTCTGTTCATTATATTTTGCACATGGATCCGAGATTTCTTTTTGTTCCGTTGCCATAAAATTCCTCATAAATAAAAATTCAAATAAAAAAGCGGCAAGAAAATAGCCGCTTTTAAAGAAAAATTCAACCGATGTTTTTTATTTTACCTCATTCTCGGTAGTGATAAGGGATAGGCGCGTTAAATCCACGTCATTATTGAGTAATTCTACGTTTGGCATGCTCTTGTTAGCCTTCGCTGACAAGTCTTTAAAACGTTCCACTTTTCCCACTAAACCTTGTTGTCCCACAAGGGCGGTGACGGTGCTGTTGTATTGATTACTCACAGTGGAAAGAGTGTTGCCTAGTTTGTTCAAGCGTTCGGCCACCAAGCAAATCTGGTTGTAAATTTCACCTGCTTTTTCTGCGATTTCTTTGGCTTCGGCATTGCCTCGTTCGATACGCCATAAATTTGCCACTGTGCGTAAAATTGGCATGAGGGTCGTGTGCGAAACCATAATCACATTTTTCTCATAGCCATAATTAAACAGACTTGGGTCTAATTTTAAGGCTTCAATATAAGCGGGTTCCACAGCGATGAACATCAAAACAAAATTAGGGCTGCGCATGCCAATCAAATTGCTGTAATCCTTGCGGTGCAAGTCATCAATGTGATTTTTCAGTGCTTTAATATGCTCCCTTAGTAAACGCTCACGTTCAAATTCATCCTTTGAATTGACCGCGCTTTCGTAAGCATTTAACGACATTTTGCTATCAATGATGATGTTTTTCTCATCGGGCAGATTCAGCACAAAATCAGGATAGTTTCGACCGCCTTGTTCATCTTTAAAATGGGCCTGTGCACTGTAATGCACGTTTTCAATTAAACCAGCCAACTGAAGTGCACGCTCAAGTTGCACTTCTCCCCAGTTGCCTAAAGTTTTCTTTTCACCTTTTAGTGCAGAGGTTAAATTATTGGCTTCTTTCGACATGTTTAAGCCAATTTCCAGCACCTTTTTGATTTCTGCTTCTAAACCGGCATTGCCTTTCACCGATTCTGAATGGATTTCATTGACTCGTTTTTGAAAACCTTCGATTTGTTCACGGAAAGGCTTCAACAAGGTTTCCAATGCCGTCTGATTGGTTTGATTAAAGGATTGGCTTTTTTCTTCCAAAATGCGGTTGGCCAGATTTTGAAACTCTACGCCAAGCTGTTGTTTGGATTGTTCAATATGCTGTTGCTGTTCGGCAAAATGTTTTTCTTTTTCAGAAAGGGTGGTTTTGAGCTCCGTTAATTCTTGTGAAAGTGCGGTCAATTTTTCCTGCGTTTTTTGCTGCTCTTGTTCTTTTCTAAGTACATTTTCTTGTGCTTGTTGTAATTGACCTTGCAAGCTTTCTGCTTGTGCAGATGCTATCCCAAAGCGTTCTTTTAATGCGGTGATTTGCCCGCCAATTTGATCGTGGCGGAGCTGTTCTTCATCTAATTCTTTTTCTAAATATTGGATTTTTTCATCACGTTCATTAAGACGAGTTTGCAAACCTTCCGCATGAGTTTGTACTTTAACGGCTTGTTGTTCTAATTGATTTTTGACCGCACTTAAGGAGTCAAAACGCTCAGCCAATTGATTGTAATCGCCGATAGTTTTATTGAGATCTTGTTGTAATTCTTGTGTATCTTGTTTGCTACGGCTTAATAGAAAAAGCATCACAATACTGATAAAAACCAGCACGGCAATGATAATTAAGTATTGATTAGACGTGAGTTCTGACATAAATAGGCTCCTGAAAACAGAAAAATTTTAGCATATTCCCAGAAACTTTTTAAAAATTAAGATGGTTAATTAGATAAGAAAAGTGCGGTCAAAAATAACCGCACTTTTTAGGAAGATTAGTAGTTTGAGTTAATCAATACTTCTTCACCGTAGCCACCAAGGGTTGGCATTGGTTGGTAAGTGGAGTTAGCGGCACGCATTAAACGAATACCACGAATACCTGCTTCTTTTGCGGCTAGGATATCGTCATCGCTGTCACCATAGTGAATACTTACTTTGTGTTCAATAATACCTGGTGTTTTGTTATATTTAGTTGGAAGTTTGCGACCACCCATGAATTCTACAGGATGCATGTCTTTAATATTAAAGGCTTTTTGTAGCACTGGTGTCACGCCATCTTTATCGCCTGCTGTACGACCGGTAATGAAATAAATTTGGTCACCACGTGCTTGGTGCATATTAATTAAATCCACCGCAATTTGTTTTGGAATAGAATATTGGTCACAACCCGCATTTACTTCATTCCAGAAATCTTGATTTTTTAAGTAATCATTTTTACCTGGTGAGTATTTTTCTTGGCCGTGATAGAAACAAGGACTACTGAAAAGGACGGTATCGTCAATGTCGAAGCTCACATTAATGGGTGCTTTGCCTTCCAATTCTTTTTTCAATTGTTCAACAGAGATCCAGTGAATCGGTTTTTGCTCTGTCATTTCACGAGCATTCGTACCTTGTTCAGTGTAAGGTTCTTTGTTTGATGCAAAAGTAGAGACTGCGCTTGCCGCTAAAATTGCAATGGCAGAAAGTTTAAGTAAATTTTTCATGTTTTCCTCATTAAGTAGTTTGTTTTACTTGTAACAAATCATATTCCTTTAAAATATGGGTGTGAAATAATAGCAATCGTTTGCTATTTAAAAAAGTGATCTTTGTCACATTTTTTTGAAATGGTTGTTTAATAAAGCATCAAAGAAAAATTTCCCCTTGAATTTGGCGGAATCGATCGCCATATAACGAATAACTTTTCTTAAAAGAAGGATAAAAAAGAATGACAACAATTGTAAGCGTACGTCGTAATGGCCAAGTGGTTGTTGGGGGCGATGGACAGGTTTCATTAGGCAACACCGTCATGAAAGGGAATGCCCGTAAAGTACGCCGTTTATATAATGGCAAAGTTTTAGCCGGTTTTGCAGGTGGTACAGCCGATGCGTTCACCTTATTTGAATTATTTGAGCGTAAATTAGAAATGCATCAAGGGCATTTGTTAAAAGCCGCCGTGGAATTAGCCAAAGATTGGCGAACCGATCGTGCGTTACGCAAGTTAGAAGCAATGCTGATTGTAGCGGATGAAAAAGAAAGTTTAATCATTACCGGTATTGGTGATGTGGTGCAACCGGAAGCCGATCAGATTTTAGCCATTGGTTCTGGCGGTAATTATGCATTATCGGCAGCTCGTGCGTTGGTGGAAAATACTGATTTATCAGCTCGTGAAATTGTGGAAAAATCTTTAAAAATTGCCGGTGATATTTGCGTGTTTACCAATACAAATTTCACTATCGAAGAATTACCGAATAAATAAGGAAAAATTATGTCTGAAATGACCCCTCGTGAAATTGTTTCCGAATTAGATCAACATATTATCGGCCAAAAAGAGGCGAAAAGAGCAGTTGCGATCGCATTACGTAACCGTTGGAGAAGAATGCAGTTGCAAGAGCCACTTCGTCATGAAGTGACCCCTAAAAATATTTTAATGATTGGGCCAACGGGTGTGGGGAAAACCGAGATTGCGCGTCGCCTTGCAAAATTAGCCAATGCGCCATTCATTAAAGTGGAAGCAACCAAGTTCACCGAAGTGGGCTATGTGGGGAAAGAAGTGGATTCCATTATCCGTGATTTAACGGACAGTGCGATGAAATTGGTTCGCCAACAAGAAATTGCGAAAAATCGTGCGAAAGCAGAAGATGCGGCGGAAGACCGTATTTTAGATGCATTATTGCCACCACCGAAAAATCAATGGGGTGAAGTGGAAAACCACGATACCAATAGCAGCACTCGCCAAGCATTCCGTAAAAAATTACGTGAAGGTCAATTAGACGATAAAGAAATCGAAATTGATGTGTCTGCGGGCGTTTCAATGGGTGTGGAAATCATGGCACCTCCAGGCATGGAAGAAATGACGAATCAGTTGCAATCCATGTTCCAAAGTTTAGGTTCGGATAAAACCAAAAAACGCAAAATGAAAATTAAGGATGCATTAAAAACCTTAATTGACGATGAAGCAGCAAAATTGATCAACCCAGAAGAATTAAAACAAAAAGCCATCGATGCAGTTGAGCAAAACGGTATCGTGTTTATTGATGAGATCGACAAGATCTGTAAAAAAGGCGAATACAGTGGTGCGGATGTTTCTCGTGAAGGTGTGCAACGTGACTTATTGCCATTAGTGGAAGGTTCAACAGTTAATACGAAACACGGGATGGTGAAAACCGATCATATTCTCTTTATTGCATCGGGTGCATTCCAAGTGGCACGTCCATCAGATTTAATCCCAGAATTGCAAGGTCGTTTGCCGATTCGTGTTGAATTGTCTGCATTAACGGCAGAGGATTTTGAGCGTATTCTAACTGAGCCAAATGCGTCTTTAACGGAGCAATATAAAGCGCTTATGGCGACAGAAGGCGTGAGCATTGAATTTACACAAGATGCCATTAAGAAAATTGCCGAAGCAGCTTTCCGTGTGAATGAGAAAACGGAGAATATCGGTGCAAGACGTTTACATACCGTTATGGAACGTTTAATGGATAAAATCTCATTTGATGCGAGCGATATGAACGGACAAACCGTGAATATTGATGCGGCTTATGTGAGTGAGGCATTAGGCGAAGTGATCGAGAATGAAGATTTAAGTCGATTCATTCTGTAATGAAAGTTTAGATAAAGAAAAAGTGCGGTTATTTTTAACCGCACTTTTTTATCTCTTAAATGAAGATTAGTGACCGCCACAACCACAGCCGCCATGACCGTGTCCGTGATCATGATCGTGATGATGACCACCGCCACAGCAACCGCCGTGTCCATGATCGTGATCATGGTGGTGATGACCGTGACCGCCGCAACCACAACCATGACCATCTTCATCATCGTGATGGTGGTGATGATCGTGTGCACCATGCACGTGACCGTGGGCTATTTCTTCTAATGTTGCTTCACGAATACCAACAACTTCAACAGTGAAGTGTAATTCTTGACCCGCTAACATGTGGTTACCATCAACCACCACTTCATCGCCATCCACTTCAGTGATCACAACTGGAACAGGGCCAATATCCGTGTCAGCTAAGAAACGCATACCCACCACTACTTCATCTACGCCTTGGAATACCTCTTTTGGTACACGTTGAACCATGTTTTCATTGTATTCGCCGTAGCCTTCTTCAGGTTGAACACGTACTTCAAATTTGTCGCCTACTTCTTTACCTTCTAAGGCATTTTCAAGACCAATGATTAAGTTATTGTGGCCTTGTAAATATTCTAATGGTTGATTTGCTGGTGCTTCATCAACTAAT
>JAGZXE010000055.1:0-21988 GCA_018378615.1 Parahaemophilus parainfluenzae | reverse complement strand
AGAGATACACCAATCTTGAATATCACGCATCCAAGAGAAGTAAAGGTTTTCGTATTGTTTCGGCACGAATTGGATTTCACCATCTTCCACCGCTTTAATTGCTACATCAGCAAGCGGTTTCACGCTCACATACCATTGGTCGGTTAACATCGGCTCAATCGGCACGCCACCACGGTCGCCATAAGGCACTTTCAAGTCATGTGGTTTGATTTCGTCTAATAAACCTAGCGCTTCAAAATCTGCCACAATTTTCTTACGAGCAGCAAAACGCTCTAAGCCACGGTAATCCGCAGGAATAGTCGCTTCATAACCCGCAAGCGGTTTGCCGTCTGTACCAATAATTTCCGCTTCATCACGAATATCTGCGTTTAAGGTTAACACGTTAACCATCGGTAAGCTGTGACGTTTACCCACTTCATAGTCATTGAAGTCATGCGCAGGGGTGATTTTCACCACACCAGTACCGAATTCACGATCGACATATTCATCAGCAATAATCGGAATTTCACGGTTTGCCAATGGCAGAACCACTGTTTTACCAATTAAAGATTGATAACGTTCATCTTCAGGATGCACCGCCACCGCCGTATCGCCTAACATGGTTTCCGGACGGGTGGTTGCGACCACTAAATAATCTTTACCATCTGCTGTTTTCGCACCGTTTGCTAACGGATAACGGAAATGCCAAAGGGAACCTTTGCTCTCTTTGTTTTCTACTTCTAAGTCAGAAATTGCGGTATGAAGTTTTGGATCCCAGTTTACTAAGCGTTTACCACGGTAAATCAAACCTTCTTCGTGCAAACGAACAAACACTTCTTTTACCGCATTTGATAAACCATCGTCCATCGTGAAACGCTCACGTTCCCAGTCGATAGAGTTCCCTAAACGGCGCATTTGTTGGCTAATTGTGCCACCAGAATAAGCTTTCCAATCCCAAATTTTGTTGATAAACGCTTCACGACCATAATCATGACGTGTTTTGCCTTCTTCTGCCGCAATTTTACGTTCCACCACCATTTGGGTTGCGATACCCGCATGGTCTGTCCCCGCTTGCCATAAGGTATTATGCCCTTCCATACGGTTAAAACGGATTAAAGTATCCATTAAGGTTTGTTGGAACGCATGCCCCATGTGTAGGGAACCTGTTACATTCGGCGGCGGAATCGCAATGCAATAGCTCGGCGCATTTTCATTTTCAGACGGTTTAAAATAACCGCTCTCTTCCCAATGTTGATAAAGGACTTGCTCTACCGCAGACGGATTAAAACGGTCTGCCATTTCGAATTTTTGTGTCATTTATATTTTCTCTTACTATTTTAAATTATCCTTTAGAAATTAGATCCTACATCATATACATCAACTAACTCTTTATTTATAATCTGTTGCTCTAAATTCATTAGTTTTTTTTCAAGAGATGAGTTATTCTCTTCTTTATTATAATTTGTTACGAATAACATTTTTCTATCTTCTTCCCCTAAATATTCCAAAACAGTATTCATAACATCTTGAGCACATTCATCTGTCTCATCCCAAAAAATAACATCACACTCTTGGTTCCATCTTGGAGTTGTATTTGAAAATGCTCCAGCGCTTAGGTTACTACTACCTATAATTGCTAATTTAGGATTGTCATTGGAATCCTTTGCAATAAATATCTTGGCATGTGATTTTTTATTTTTAAATTTAAAAAAACTAAACCTCATACAAGAAGAACAGCCCTGTGTAAACAAATCTTGACAAGTTAAATCATATTGTCGAGACCAATTACCCGAGTCATATAGTCCATAAATATTAATATTCTTCTTGATAATGCGCCTTCTACATCTAGTATGTATTCCATTAATATGAATATTCCATCCTGTTGTAGAGTACCGTCTAGCCCATCTAACCCATCTAGCCCATCTAGGGCATCTATTACATATAAGGCATTGATAGCATCCCGCATATAATGCATCTAATAATTCATGACTTGTTGTAAATTTTCCTATACTCCTACCTTTATTATCATATGGGTGTTGAAAAAATGCACTACAAACAATATATTTAGAAAAATCTGAAGATAAAGATTTTAAAATAATGTCCCTAAATACATTAGGGATATTTTTATTTCTAAAAAATATTGCAACTTTTTTCATATATTCACACCTTAACGAACTTATGTATTAGAACTATCGCATTATCTTATAATGCTGTACCTTTCTTTTTTTTCAAACTAAATCACCCAAAACCTACTTTCATCGGGATAAATAATTTTAATCATCTATTTTAATTTATCCTACCCCATATTCTCCTGCTTCGCATGCTGCTCCGTCAGTTCATCAAGAGTAATCGGCGACACACTTAACACTTCAATCGTGCAGAAGTATTGATTATCTTCAAATCGACCAACACGTAAAATATCACCTGCTTTAAAATGGCTTTCGGATTTATCTCGAATCGTGATGGTTTTACGTCCTCCGAGAATATCAGCTTCAAAGCGTTGATAAAAGGTAATATCATTCATAAAGTGCGGTCACAAAAAATTTAATTTACTTCTTATTTATCCAAGGATGTTTATTATTTGGATCGCCATATTGCCCACACGATTTTCTTGTTTCATCATCTGATAAATAATAACGGGGAATATTGATCGGTAACAATGCGGTATCAGCCACAACAGATAAAGGCCAATCGATAAAATATAATGGTCTGGTCATATGTTTAAAGCCAACACCATCGTAAAAATTACCAGCTACCATATTGTAATCGTATCGAGTTCCAATATAAGGGCAAGGATCTTTCAGTGTCGTTAAGGTGCCACATCCATAGAGAAACATACTTAATAATATAAAAACGATTTTTTTCATTTTCGGGCCTTATGCTCTTCATCAGATTCCGTATAGTAACGAATAATATCGTGATATTTATCTTCTTTAATTTGGCTTAAATCAAAAGGTTTGTCATCATTCTCTTGTTGCACTTTATTTTTAAAACGTGAATTCAGCATTACACCCAAAATAACAAAAAAATAAACGCAACAATGGTATAACCTATTCCAACACCAAGACAGCCTAGACCGCCAGGCCCCATACCAGCATCCATACAAGCAAAACTCATTAAAAAAGGAAAAGAAATAAATGCTAATATGGCTGACAATACAATAATCATAAGCCCCCCTTGGATATCTTAGTTACTTAACTAGGTCAAACTCAATCACCCAAAACTCATTTTCATTGGGATAAATTGTTTTAATCACTTCTCGCAATTCCGATAAACTCATATTTTCCTGAGCTGCGTGCTGTTCTGTGAGATTATCAAGCATGATCGGCGACACACTTAACACTTTAATGGTGCAGAAGTATTGATTATCTTCAAAGCGCCCCACACGTAAAATATCACCTGCTTTAAAATGGCTTTCAGATCTATCCCGAATGGTGATGGTTTTACACCCGGCGAGAATATCAGCTTCGAAGCGTTGATAAAAGGTAATATCGTTCATAAAGTGCGGTCACAAAAAATCTATTTTTTTATTTTGAGGGCGAATTGATCACGCCCTCATATTGGTCAGGATAGGATTATTCCTCAATCCCTCTTAATTTATCTTTAATACGTTGAATTTCTAAGAATAAACGGCGTTCTTCTTGACGGCAGAAACTATCACCGCTTACGTTTTTCGCATCAGCAGAACAACGAACTTCTTCGTATTGTTTTTCTAACACATTTAATACGGCTCTTTGCTGTTTACGTTCTGCACTTTCTTTTAGTGCTTTTTCAGTTACTACCACACGTGGCTTCTGAGGGTGGGTTGCTTGTTGAGCGACAACAGTCTCTTTTTTCTCCGATGCTTTCTCTGCTACATCAACCGCTTTTGCTTCTTTTTTGACTTCAAATTTGACTACATCAGATTTTACTTCTGCAGTTTTAACGTCAGCTTTAACTTCTGTGCTTTCTGTTTTCTCAGAGACTTTTTCGGCTGATTTAGTTTCAGCCACTAATTCTTTTGATTTTTCAACCGCACTTTCTGCTTTTTCTGTTGGTGCAGGTACTCTTACTGCTTTCTCAACTTGGGTTGAGGTATTTTCTTTATTGTCACAAGCAGATAATAAGGTGCTTGCGCCAAGAATAAGGCTTAAAGCCACTTTAGCGTTTAAATTCATGTTAATTTCCTAGGTTTTAAAGTTAAAAAATATTAAGTGTTTTCAGTAGAAAGCGTCCAACCTTGCGAGCGAAGAATTTTATAACGTTCACGCGCTTGAGCTTTTTGTGTTTCTTCTACCGGTACAAAATCAATTAATTGCGTAAAGCTGTGGCTAAAATCCGGCACTTCCATTTGTAAATTGATCAGCAAATCTCGACGTTGGGCATTGCGTTTGCCTTTCCAACTAATCTCAATTGGCGGTGCATATTGTGTTGCTTCGCCCGAAAGATTATGGGGAACAAACTCATTTGGATCCCGTTGCCATAATGCTTCATCAATTAAAAATGCTTGCTCTTCTGTTTCGCACGCGATTAACACTCGCTTGCCTAAACGCCACGCTTGAGCGGCAAGATCACAGGCAAGTTGCTCAACTGTTATCTTCTTTTCTGAATTTAAGAGATAAAATTGTGCGTTTTTTGCCATGATTGCGACTTCTCCATTTATCGTTTTGTAAACTGGCGGATTTTATCAAAAAAGCACTAAAAAATAAATCATCAACAAGGGGATTAACGCAAATAGAAAAAACTCGAAAATTTTTTACCGCACTTTTATGATCTATATCACAAAAGTAACTTTTAACCTTTATGTTACATTCCATTCATAACTCGTAGGTGTTAGAATTTTAGAGATTTATTTTTATTTTCGATGATAGGAGTATCACATGGCATTTCGTATTGAAAAAGACACTATGGGCGAAGTTCAAGTTCCTGCAGATAAATACTGGGCAGCACAAACCGAACGTTCTCGCAACAACTTCAAAATTGGTCCGGCAGCTTCTATGCCGCACGAAATTATTGAAGCGTTCGGTTATTTGAAAAAAGCCGCTGCTTTCGCAAACTGTGATTTAGGTGTATTACCTGCAGAGAAGCGTGATTTAATCGCAACCGCCTGTGATGAAATCCTTGCAGGAAAATTAGACGACCAATTCCCGTTAGTCATTTGGCAAACCGGTTCAGGTACACAATCAAACATGAACGTGAATGAAGTGGTGGCAAACCGTGCTCACGTTTTACATGGTGGTAAATTAGGCGAAAAATCTTTCGTTCACCCAAATGATGATGTAAACAAATCACAATCTTCAAACGATACCTTCCCAACTGCAATGCATATTGCGGCATACAAAAAAGTGGTTGAACACACCATTCCTTGCGTAGAACGTTTACAAAAAACTTTCGCACAAAAATCAGCTGCATTTAAAGATGTAGTAAAAATTGGTCGTACTCACTTAATGGATGCCACTCCATTAACATTAGGCCAAGAGTTCTCTGCTTATGCTGCACAATTAGATTTCGGTTTACGTGCACTTAAAAACACTCTTCCACACTTAAGCCAATTAGCACTTGGTGGTACTGCAGTAGGTACAGGTTTGAACACACCAAAAGGCTATGATGTGAAAGTGGCGGATTACATCGCACAATTCACCGGCTTACCATTTGTGACTGCGGAAAACAAATTTGAAGCGTTAGCTGCACACGATGCAATTGTGGAAACACATGGTGCAATTAAACAATTAGCGATGAGTTTATTCAAAATTGCAAACGACATTCGTTTATTAGCCTCAGGCCCTCGTTCTGGTATCGGTGAAATCTTAATTCCTGAAAATGAACCAGGTTCTTCAATCATGCCAGGTAAAGTGAACCCAACTCAATGTGAAGCGTTAACCATGGTTTGTGCACAAGTATTCGGTAACGATACCACTATCGCGTTTGTTGGTTCACAAGGTCATTTCCAATTAAACGTATTTAACCCTGTAATGGTGGCAAATTTCTTACAATCTGCACAATTATTGGGTGATGCTTGCGTATCATTTGATGAACACTGCGCAACAGGTATTCAACCAAACTACCCACGCATTAAACAACAATTGGAAAATTCATTGATGTTAGTAACCGCACTTAATACACACATTGGTTACGAAAATGCGGCGAAAATTGCGAAAACGGCACACAAAAATGGTACAACCTTACGTGAAGAAGCGATTAACTTAGGCTTAGTTTCAGCTGAAGATTTCGACAAATGGGTTCGTCCAGAAGATATGGTGGGTAGCTTAAAATAAACTCCCCCAATAATTTGATGTCAAAGGCAGGTATTCCTGCCTTTTTATTTGTGTTTTTTTCGAGGGCTTTTTTGTTATAATCACGGCAATATTTTTGATATGAAAAAAACTATGAAAGTAAAATTTATTATTGCTGCCATTTCAGCCTTATTTTCCACCGCACTTTTTGCCCAATGGCAACCGGTCGGCAATGCTGAATACACATGGGGGCCATTCCATGTTTACACTGTCGGCTTGTATTCTGAAACGGGTTCATATGAAAAGAATGAACGTCCGTTAATGTTTTCGATTAAATATGAAAAACCAGTTGAAGGGAAAAATTTCGCCATTGCGTTAACCAAAGAAATGGAAGCCCAAAACTTAAGTAAAGATGACACCACCGCGTGGCTGAAAAAAATGCAGGAAATTTTCCCTGATTTTTCACCAAGCGACATCTTAAATTTTGTTGCCTTAGCGGATAAAGGCTATTTTGTGTTAAATGACACCGTGTTAGATCACGAATTCGATCAAAAATTTACACAAGCGTTTATTGATGTATGGCTTTCTGATAAAAGTAGTTTTATCAAATTACAACCGCAATTATTAGGTAAAGAAAAACCGGCTCATGATAGCAAAGAATTTCAAAATCAACCGGCAAGCGAGCCTTTTGATGAAGAAAATACAATGCCGGAATTACCACCAAATTACGATTTTAAACAAGACGCAAAAGGATAAACAACAAGGGCGAACATGATATGGTTCGCCCTTTTCTTTTAATGTTTCACTTGCTGTTCTAAAAACAAGATCATCTGTAATGCAATATCAATGCCACTGGTCTTCTCAATCATTTCTAAACCAGGACTAGCATTCACTTCAAGCACTAATAAACCTTCTTTTGAACGAATCAAATCAACACCCGCCACGGCAAGCCCTAAGGCTTTAGTGGCACGAATAGCGATGGCTTTTTCTTCTTCGGTGAATTTAACTTTTTCTGCAGTGCCACCACGGTGAAAATTTGCGCGAAACTCGCCATCCTGTCCAATACGCTGCATTGTAGCGACGACTTTATCACCGATCACAAAACAGCGAATATCTGTCCCTTTTGCCTCTTCGACAAAATCTTGCAATAAAACAGGCACATTCGCATCTTTTAACGTTTCTAAAATACTGGCCGCACTTTGTGGACGTTCAGCCAAGATCACCCCAATACCTTGTGAGCCTTTTAAGGTTTTAATAATCATTGGCGCAGTTATTTGCTTAATGGCTTGTTTTGGCTCAACTTCACAACCTGATAAGACTGAATTTGGCACGGCAATACTTTGCTCTAATAACATCTGCAAACTGCGCCATTTATCGCGAGCGGCTAAAAATGCTTGTTCTTTATTAAGGCAATAGACGCCTTTTCCTTGGAAATGTCGCAATACCGCACAGCCCATTTGGGTGCTTGTCGTCCCAAAGCGTGGCAATACAGCATCATAATCAGGCAATAAAGAAGGCTGACTTTCTGCATTTTGTTGATAATACAAAGAAAAGTGCGGTTGATTTTTATCGAGTTTTAAAATGCAACGATTAGGATCCAAAATATCCATTTGATGCCCGCAACTTTCTGCTGCTTCTTTTAAACGCTGGCAGCTATAAAGGCGAGGCTCACGGCAAAGCATCAATAGATATTATCGCTGAAGGCATTTCTAAAGCAGATTTATCAAAATCTGTCGGTAAAGAAGTGGAAACTGTGCCACAAATCTTTATCGATGAAAAACCAATTGGCGGTTGCACTGATTTCGAAGCATTAATGAAAGAACAATTTAACGTTGTTGCTTAATTATTGCTAAAAACATAAAAGTGCGGTTAATTTCAACCGCACTTTTTTATTTCATCTTAGTTAATTTGCAACGAGATCGCCCAATCCCATTCTGTTTCATTCAAACGATATTGCGCTTTTAACGCAGGTCCACAAGAGTTAGAACCTACCCCACTCATTTTATAATCCACACACAAGATTGTACTGCCACTTTTCTCCAAATCATATTGGTGCTTTTTACTGCCCAATTCTTCTTGAGAGTAAGGGGAAACATTCATACTAAAAGGCGTATGACTTTGCACGGTAAAGCAATCTGACGAATTCGCCACCTTCACATCAAGACAACCATAATGGCTGCCATTTTCTTGTGGTTTTAAATAAGGCACATGATTGCTTTCTGGCGTTGTTTTATAACGACCTAAAGCCGTGGCGTGATGCTTATCCAGATAACTTTCCGTTGGGCCATAGCCCACATACTCAACTTGGTTAAATCCTTGATTAAGAAAAAAACGTAAGCCAAAGCGTGGTAAGAATGGCAAGTGCGGTTGTTTTTCAGCATGAATATTGATGCGAAGTAGCCCATTTTGCTCAATACGATACACCACATTCAATGTCAAAATTCGCGCTTTTGATACGGCAACCAATCCTAATTTAAAGGTAATTTCAACCGCACTTTCCTGCTCGATTAAACGGTAATCATAAACACGACTCGTCGCACGATCGTAACCAGCCGCAAGCCAATGTGCTTTCATTAAACTATCGTTATCCAAAGGCGCTCGCCAAATATTAAAATCGGCAGGTTGATTCAACCAAGGCTTGCCAGCTTTACGAATTTGTTGAATAGTGCCTTTATATTGATCAAACTGGTATTCAATATCTGTCACTTTAACTGAAATTAAATTGGCATGTTCTGAAACAGAAATCGAGTGATGATTTGGTTTGAATTCATTTGTGGATAAATGTGGTTGCTCTGACAAAATGATCTGATCAAATCCTAAACTGTGCCCTTGGGGAATTAAACCTGTTTCTGTTTTTTGATGATAGGTCAATGTTAAAACTTGTAATGAACCGTTACTTGTCGGCAATGTTAAAGGCAAAAGAGCGGTTGATTTTGGTGCAATGTTTAAATCATCTATTTGGCCTTCTTGTATAACAGCAAAATCTTCGGTGATTTGATAATGAATCGAAATAGCCTCTGCCGCATCCGTAAAATCCAAATAATTTTTGAGTTCAATATGGCCATTTTTTAATGTAGCTCGAAGTGGACGATACACATTTTTGTATTCCAACAAATTGCTTTGAATTTGACGGTCTGCCGTCACTAATCCATCAGCACAAAAATTACCGTCATTCGGCGTGTCATTAAAATCCCCGCCATAGCCCATCTTGCTTGAGTTTGGCAAATAAGGGGAATGATTACACCACTCCCATACAAAGCCACCACAAGCGCCAGCATGTCGCTCCATGGCTTGGAAATAATCCTCTGTGTCTCCGCAAGAATTCCCCATCGCATGCAAATATTCACAGAAAAGATACGGCTTTTGATTTTGGGCATCGGCAAAATAAGCATTCAATTCTTCCGTGCTGGTGTACATTTCGCTATGAAAATCTAAATTGGATGTGTCATTTTGATGGGCTGAATGTTGAAAGATCCTTCGAGCCATATAGCAATAATTGTCGATTGTTTTTTGACGAATTGCTTCATGATCAATCTCTGTTTTTACCCCTAACAAAATGCTTGTTTCTGGCGACTCCACATAGACTGCATTCGTACCGTGCGATTCAATATCACTTTCTGCAATCACATAAAAACCACATTCATCACATAATTCAGTAAACCAAGGTGCATTAGGATAGTGCGCTGTGCGAATGGCATTAAAATTATGCTGTTTCATTAAGCGTAAATCTTGCAACGCTTGTTCTCGACTAATGACATAACCCGTTTTCGGATCGCTATCGTGATGATTAACGCCTTTAAACTTTATCACTTGTCCGTTAAATAACATTACACCATTCTTTACTTCGATATGACGCAAACCAACCTTTTGGCAAATTACTTCTGATCCATATTGCAAAATCAACGTGTATAAACAAGGGTTCTCTGCATGCCATAATTGCGCATTTTCAATTTCAGCATGAAAGGCATGCCCTTTTTGTTCAATTATCAATTTGCCTTGAGGATCAAATAATTGCCAAGAAATGGGTTGTTCACGTTCTGCAAACTGACAGACCACATACAATTGAACCTTAGTAAGCTCTTGATTCAACTGCATTTGAATGAAGAAATCTTGTAAGTAATTTCTTTCTCGCGCTAACAGATAAACATCTCGAAAAATACCGGACATTCGGAATTTGTCTTGATCTTCCAAGTAACTGCCATCACACCATTTCAACACTAAAACATGTAAGTGGTTTTTCCCTTGTTGCAAAAAGTCAGTAATATCAAATTCGCTCGTGCAATGACTGATTTGGCTGTAGCCCGCAAACTGTTGATTCACATAGACAAATAAGCAGCTATCTACCCCTTCAAAATTTAAGAGATACCGTTTTTCGGCATTGATTTCGACATTAAAAACGCGGTGATACAAACCACAAGGATTTTCAATGGGCACATAAGGCGGATCAAAAGGGAATGGATAATTTACATTAGTATATTGATGATTATCGTAACCATGATTTTGCCAATTGGAAGGAACGGGGATTTTATCTGTAAATAAAAAATGAAGGAAATCTTGAGGCAAATGAGTATAGCTTTCAAAATAAGCAAAATCCCATTCACCATTTAGTAAGGTGAAGTAAGAGGAAAATTCTCGTGTCTTTTTGACCGCACTTTCTGTTGAAGAAAAAGGAATAAAATAAGCATGATGTGGTGTAGTATTCACGTGCAAGGTTTGCGGATCTTCAAAATAGCGAGGCAACAACATAAAAACTCCCAATGCAATTTAGACGCATAAAAAAGGGCGCCTGAATGACGCCACTATACCTAAAATCTTCGACTAATCTAGCGATAAGTTCACAAATCGTGATACTTATCACATTAATTTTTATGGCAATTTTGCCAAGAAGGCATAACCGCCTTTTTCACTCATTATCTCAACGTTAGAATCCGCTGTAATGAAGGCTGACTCACCTTGTTTCAAGGTAAGTGCGGTTGATTTTTCTTGTATTTTCAGCTCGCCTTGCATCACCAAAAAAATACCCGCACTTTGAAGATTCACTTTAGTATGCTGTTCTGGTTCAACACGAATTTGAGCTAAAGCAAAATCTTTTACTGGCGTTTTATAAGTAAATTCTGACTGATTTTGAGACGCGGCTGAGATAATTTGAGGTATTACTTCACGACAATCGACAATTTTTAATAATTCGACAATATCAACATATTTTGGTGTTAAGCCACCTCGAATCACATTATCGGAACAGGCCATTAACTCCACGTTTTGTCCACGAAGGTAAGCATGAGGAATACCCGCATCTTGGAAAATGCCCTCTCCTTCTTTTAAATGCACGATATTAAAGAGATAAAAACACACCAAGCCTGCATCTAATTTTTCAGGCGAAATCGCCATGGCTTCCATCGTATAAAGCACCCAATAATCAGGGTTATCTAGCGCTAACTCGCCATTTTTATAAGGCTGTTGGTTGGCTTCAATAATGGGCAATAACCAATTTGCGAGCGTTGATTGATCCGCCAACATCAAATCCGCATAGAATTCAGCAAGGCCTTGTGTGCCGAGTTTTTCAGCCAAAGGTTGTAAAGAGGGGCGTGCATTTAATGTGGCAAAAATTTGAGATTTTGTTTTAAAACCATGTAAAAGCCAGAAATCAGATAAAGCAATCATCATTTCTGGTTTGTGATTTCTATCTTTATAAGTCCGCGTGCTATCTGTTAATGCCACGCCTTTTGCATTTTCAGCCTCAAAGCCCTTTTCAGCTTGAGACTTAGTCGGGTGCAATTGAATCGACAATGGCTTTTCAACATCTAAAATCTTTAATAAATAAGGCAGTTCATCACCAAATTGCTGACGGCTCGCCTGTCCAAGTGCGGTCGGATTTTGCAATAAAAATTCAATAAGAGATTGCTTACCTGTTACATCCTTAATTTCAGAAGGTGCTGATGGATGAGCGCCTAACCACCACTCTGCACAAGGTTGATCTTTCGCTGAATGTAATCCAATCAATGATGCAATATAGTTTTTTCCGCCCCATGCATAATGCTGTACTTGGCCAGTTAATCGATAAATCATCTTTACCTTCTTTAAAAAAGAATAAGGATAAAAAAATCCGCTTATTTAAAGCGGATCTTTTAGTCTATAAATCTTATTTTGTTAAACTTAAAACAACAGATTCCCCAGCAACCACTTCACCTGTTTTTTTCTCGATAGATGAAATTTCATCCATGTTAGAGATAACCACTGGTGTTAAAACTGATTTTGCTTTTGATTCTAATGTTGCTAAATCAAATTCGATTACTGTGTCGCCGCGTTTTACGCTTTGACCTTCGTGTGCGATGCGAGTGAATCCTTCACCTTTCAATTCAACGGTATCAATACCGAAGTGAACGAATAATTCAACACCCTCTTTTGATTCCATTGAAAACGCATGGTTGGTTTCAAAAATTTTACCAATTACACCATCAACAGGCGCAACAATTTTGTTACCTGTTGGGCGAATCGCGATACCATCACCTACGATTTTTTCAGAGAAAACAACATCTGGTACATCTTCGATGTTCACAATCTCACCAGAAAGTGGCGCATAAATTTCGACTTCCACTGTTTTGTTTTCTTTTGAACCAAATAATTTGTCAAATAAGCCCATTTTAATCTCCTATCTATTAAAGATGGCTAGTATTTTAACGTAAAACTCTGTTTTTGTATCTAGTTTAACGATTTTTCTGCTAAAAAAGCTTGAATTAATTGCTCAATTTCAGCAGCGGTTGGTTTTTGTAATACTTCATCAGCTAAGGCTTTCACCTCTTGATAATTCACATGACGAATTAATTTTTTAATACGTGGCACAGAAATTGCACTCATACTAAATTCATCTAAGCCCATACCGAGTAACAATAAGGTTGCTCGTTCATCACCGGCTAACTCACCACACATCCCTGTCCATTTGCCTTCTGCATGAGAAGCATCAATCACTTGTTTGATTAAACCTAGCACTGAAGGAGACATTGGATTGTATAAGTGAGAAATTAATTCATTACCACGGTCAACAGCTAGCGTATATTGCGTTAAATCGTTTGTACCAATACTAAAGAAATCCACTTCTTTTGCTAAGAATTTCGCATTCACCGCTGCAGATGGTGTTTCAACCATGACACCCACTTGGATATTTTCATCAAAAGCTTTACCTTCTGCACGCAATTCTGCTTTTAAGGTTTCAAGCACTGATTTTAATTCACGAATTTCTTCTACCGAAATAATCATCGGGAACATCACAGCAAGTTTACCAAATGCAGACGCACGTAATACCGCTCTTAATTGCGCATGTAAAATCTCACGACGATCAAGGGCAATACGTACCGCACGCCATCCTAAGAATGGGTTCATTTCTTTTGGTAAATTTAAATATGGAAGCTCTTTGTCACCGCCGATATCCATAGTACGTAATACCACTAGACGACCTTCCATTGCTTCAACCACTTCTTTATAAGCAATGAATTGTTCTTCTTCGCTCGGTAATTGATCACGATCCATAAAGAGGAATTCTGTACGGTATAAACCTACCCCTTCAGCACCATTACGGTGAGCCCCTTCGCAATCGCGAATCGTACCAATATTAGCCACTACATCGACTTTATGACCATCAAGGGTCACCGCTGGTAAATCTTTTAATTTTGCTAACTCTGCTTTTTCTTCAGCGAGTTTTGCTTCTAAGGTTTTTAATTCATCGATTTCTGCTTGAGTCGGATTCACGTAAACACGGTTGTTTACCGCATCCAAAATAAGATAATCACCTGTATTCACTCGTGCAGTGACATCATTTGTCCCTACAATGGCCGGCAATTCAAGTGAACGAGCCATAATAGAGGTGTGTGATGTTCTACCACCAATATCAGTGATAAAACCTAATACTTTTTCTAAGTTTAATTGAGCAGTTTCTGATGGGGTTAAATCGTAAGCCACAAGGATAGACTCTTCGGTAATATCACCAAGATCTACGATGTGCATACCTAAAATATTTTTGATTAAACGATTACCGATATCGCGAATATCACCTGCACGTTCTTTTAAGTATTCATCATCAATTTCAGACAACATTTCAACTTGTTGATCGATGATTTTACTTGCTGCCACACTCGCATTCACTTTGTTTGAACGAAGATAATCAATAATTTCCTCTTCTAACTCTTCATCTTCAAGGATCATTAAATGGCCTTCAAAGATAGCCGCTTTTTCTTCACCTAAGGATTTTAATGCACGTTGATGAATAGAATTAAGTTGCTCAACGGCCGCTTCACGGCCCGCATAAAAACGGGCAACTTCTGCCTCAACTTGATCTTCTGAAATTTTTTGCGTATCAAGAACAATTTTTTCTTCTTTTAATACTAAGGCTTTACCAAAAACAATACCTGGTGACGCTGGAATACCTGTAATCATACTTTTACCTTCCGAGATAATTTATTAAAGGTTAGATAAACAATAGCCATAGAATAGAAATCCTATGGCTAATCGTAAATTATTCTAAAGTAGGAATTAGTGCTACTAAATGTTCAACGGCTTGTTGTTCGTCTTCACCTTCCGCCGAGATGGTGATTACAGTTCCTTGTGTCAAGCCTAAGGTTTGTAGCTTAAATAGGCTTTTCGCACTTGCACTTTTACCACCGGAGGTCACTGTTACATCAGAAGCAAATGCTTTCGCTTCTTTAACGAATTGCGCCGCTGGACGGGTGTGTAAACCATTAGGAGCTGTAATTTCTACATCTTTTGAGAACATAATGTTACCTCTTATAGTAATTGTAAAATTTAATCTATAAATCCGCTGTAGTATCTCTATTAAATGCCCAATAATCAAGGCTAAACACAAAAAAACTTGAGCTACGTCACGAAATTCGGCGTAATTTATACCTAATTTACAGTAATTTGTCTACTATACAGAAAAATGACGCTGTGATTTCGTCTCACTCAAGCTTTCAATTAAGCGATGATAATTCTCATAGCGTATCGGTGAAATCCGACCTGCTTCGACAGCCTCACGTAATGCACAGCCAGGATCGTTCAAATGCTTACAATCTCGGAATTTACATGTACCTAAGACATATTGAAATTCACGATAGCCTTTGGTGATCTGATCTGGCTCCAAATGCCATAAACCAAACTCACGAATACCTGGTGAATCAATTAAATTACCGCCTTGTGGCAAATGATATAAACGAGAAGAGGTTGTGGTATGTTGCCCCAAGCCTGAGGTTTCACTAATACCACCGACTTGTGCATTGACGGTTGGCAAAATATGGTTAATTAAACTGGATTTGCCTACCCCTGACTGTCCCACAAAAATGGATGTTCCATCACTTAAAAGTGCGGTCAATTTTTCCATATTTTTTCCAGTTTCAGCAGAAATGATGATGGTCTGATAACCAATATCACGGTAAATCTGTAACTGACTTTCCACTTCCTGCTCTTGCTCCGAATTCAGTAAATCGCCTTTATTTACCACGATGACTGGCTCGATCCCCGCATTTTCACACACCACTAAATAACGATCGATAATATTGAGTGAAAGTACTGGCACAACCGCAGAAACAATAATAATACGATCGATATTCGCCGCGATTGGTTTCAACCCATCATAATAATCTGGGCGAGCAATTTCATTTTGTCTTGGGTGAATGGCTTCAATCACACCGCTCACACCTTGGAGCTGTTCATTGCCTTGTCGCCAAATCACTTTGTCTCCAACCACGAGACTAGAAAGTGTACGACGTAAATTACAGCGGAAAATTTCGCCTTGTGCGTTTTCTACGTCTGCATGAACTGAATAACGCGTGACCACTACCCCATCTTGGCTTTCGCCTAGCATATCATCTTGCCATTCCACTTCTTTCTTCTTGTGGCGATGCAAAGCTTTCGCGTTATTTGATTGAATTCGACGAGTTTGATTTTGCGTTAGTTTACGTTTGCTCATAAAGTGCGGTCGTTTTTTCCGATGTTTTTCGTTAAAATAAACGGGATTAAAAAATGTTCATAGGATACCTTATATTATGCAATTAGATAAACAAAATCTGATTTGGATCGATTTAGAAATGACAGGATTAGATCCTGAAAAAGAACGAATTATTGAAATCGCAACCATCGTGACAGATAAAGATCTCAATATTTTAGCGGAAGGACCTGTGATTGCAGTGCATCAAAGTGATGAATTATTAAACAAAATGTCGGAATGGTGCGTAAAAACCCATACAGCAAATGGCTTAGTTGACCGTGTCAAAGCGAGCAAACTCACTGAACGTGCAGCTGAATTACAAACATTAGATTTTTTAAAACGATGGGTACCAAAAGGTGCTTCACCGATTTGTGGCAACAGCATCGCACAAGATAAACGCTTTCTTTATAAATATATGCCTGATTTAGCTGATTATTTCCATTATCGTCATCTAGATGTGAGCACGTTAAAAGAATTAGCCGCTCGCTGGAAACCAGAAATTTTAGACGGGTTCAAAAAAGGCAATACTCATTTAGCCCTTGATGATATTCGAGAGTCAATAAAAGAGTTAGCTTACTACCGTGATCACTTTATTAATCTAGGTTGATGAAAACTTAGGCAAACTCAATCATTTGCGAAATCTGCGCTTGCGTTGAATAAATTTTTTCGTATAATGTTGCCTCATTCACCAATGTGAAATGCGGGAATAGCTCAGTTGGTAGAGCACGACCTTGCCAAGGTCGGGGTCGCGAGTTCGAGCCTCGTTTCCCGCTCCAAATTTTCACATGGATGCCCTGCGGGAATAGCTCAGTTGGTAGAGCACGACCTTGCCAAGGTCGGGGTCGCGAGTTCGAGCCTCGTTTCCCGCTCCAAATTCTCAATCCGTTGCTGAAAAGCAGCGGATTTTTTTATTGTATTTTCCCTACATATTCCCTTCAAAATACGATAAAATCCCCCAGAAACTTTAACCTAAAAAATCACTCTAATAATGACCGAATTAACCCAATACATTCCTGATTACTTATACGTTAGTGGAAGAATATAGCATTGCAGGGAAAATGATTTATCACTTTGATTTATATCGCCTTGCCGATCCTGAAGAATTGGAATTTATGGGCATTCGTGATTATTTCAGCCAAAATTGCATCTGCTTAATCGAATGGGCAGAAAAAGGTGAAGGTATTCTTCCCGAGGCTGATTTATTGGTGAATATTGATTATTACGACGATGCTCGCAACATTACGCTAATTGCTCAAAATCTGGTGGGCGAGCATATTTTGACACAACTATAAAACTGACTTACATGAAAGAAAAATTTTCGTTTCTTTTTGGAATATTTTCTCTAATTTCTACTACCGTATTCGCCGCCCCACAATGGACAATTGCGATTGATCCTGGCCACGGTGGTAAAGATCCCGGTGCAATCGGAAAAAATCTCGGCATTTATGAAAAAAATGTCACCCTTTCTATCGCACGAGAATTAAAGGCTTTATTAGATAAAGATCCTAACTTCAAAGGTGTCTTAACACGCAGTAGTGATTACTACATTTCGGTGCCAGAACGTTCTGAAATTGCACGTAAATATAAAGCAAATTTCCTTGTGTCGATCCATGCTGACTCCTCTCTTAATTCAGACCAACGTGGCGCATCAGTTTGGGTACTATCCAATCGCCGAGCCAATGATGAAATGGGACAATGGTTAGAAGACGATGAAAAACGCTCAGAGCTTTTAGGCGGAGCCGGTAAAGTACTTTCCAATAACAATGACAAATATTTAGATCAAACTGTACTCGACCTGCAATTTGGTCATAGCCAACGTACAGGCTATGAACTTGGCAACAGCATTTTACGTCGCTTTGCTCGCGTGACCTCCTTAAGCCGTAGTACCCCACAACATGCGAGCCTTGGCGTATTGCGTTCACCCGACATTCCTTCTGTTCTGGTGGAAACGGGATTCCTTTCCAATATGGAAGAAGAACAAAAACTGAATACTATCACTTATCGTCGTCGTATTGCTTATATGATTTATGAAGGCTTAGTTGCTTATCGTAATGGTAATTTAAAAGCAATTGCCGTTCCACCTAGTGATGAGCAAGACAGCAAATCTACAAAATCAAACGATAAAAACAATGAAAAATCTGACCGCACTTCTGATGTGAAAGACAGCGGTATTCGCCATAAAGTGAAACTAGGTGAAAGCATTGGTAGCCTAGCAAATAAATATGATGTCAAAGTCAGCGAAATCATTGAGTTAAATAAACTGAAACGCAAAGAACTTTGGCTAAATGAAACCATTAAAATTCCTGATAATGGCAAAGGCAAAAAAGCGGAAGAACCAACTAAAAAAGAAGAGAAAAACACCGAAAAATCAGACCGCACTTCCGATGTCAAAGACAGTGGCGTACGTCATAAAGTGAAACCAGGTGAAAGCATTGGTAGCCTGGCGAACAAATATGATGTGAAAGTCAGTGAAATTATTGAGTTAAATAAACTGAAACGCAAAGAACTTTGGTTGAATGAAACCATTAAAATTCCTGATAACGGCAAAGGTAAAAAGGTAGAAGAGAAACCTAAATCGGATGATAAAGCCAAAGCCGATAACAAAGGAAAAAACAGCAAAATTGTTGAAGCTGAAAAAGCGGTTTCTAAAAAAGATCAAAAACAAGAAAAAGCTGAGAATAAAAAAGAGCCTGAGAAAAAAGGTAACGATAAAAAAGACACTTCTTCAAAAGGAAATGAGAAGAAAGATGATGGCAAGAAAGAAACCCCGCTTTACCATACAGTGAAAGCCGATCAAACTCTCTATGCTATCTCTCGTGAATACAATGTACCGGTTAATCGTATTTTAAAACTTAACCCTACATTGAAAAACGGCAAAGTCGTGACTGGGCAAAAAATCAAACTTAAAGAAAAATAAGGAATCCTATGGCAATCAAAATTCTTTCTCCACAGCTGGCTAATCAGATTGCCGCAGGTGAAGTGGTCGAACGCCCTGCCTCTGTGGTGAAAGAATTGGTGGAAAACAGCCTTGATGCGGGCGCCAATAAAATTCATATAGATATTGAAAACGGCGGCGCCAGCCTGATTCGTATTCGAGATAATGGCAGTGGCATTCCTAAAGAAGAATTAAGCCTCGCACTCGCTCGACACGCAACCAGTAAAATTGCCGATCTCGATGATCTCGAAGCCATTTTAAGTTTAGGTTTCCGCGGTGAAGCCCTTGCCAGTATCAGCTCGGTTTCTCGTCTCACGCTTACCTCTCGCACTGCAGAGCAAAATGAAGCATGGCAAGTCTATGCGCAAGGACGAGAGATGGAAACCACAATCAAACCTGCGTCTCATCCAGTCGGTACGACAGTTGAAGTGGCGAATCTCTTTTTTAACACGCCTGCTCGTCGTAAATTCTTACGCACTGATAAAACAGAATTTGCTCATATAGATGAAGTCATTCGCCGAATTGCTTTAGCGAAATTTAATATCGCTTTTACGCTCACACATAACGGCAAAATTATTCGACAATATCGTCCCGCCACAAATGAAGAACAACAACTAAAACGCGTTGCCGCCATTTGTGGCGATGATTTTGTTCAACATGCCTTACGCATTGATTGGAAACATGATGATCTGCATCTTTATGGCTGGGTAGCGACACCTGAATTTACACGTTCTCAGAATGATTTGAGCTATTGTTATATCAATGGGCGAATGGTGCGTGATAAAGTGATCACCCACGCCATTCGTCAAGCTTATGCAGAGCATTTGCATACTGAGCAATATCCTGCATTTGTGCTATTTATCGATCTCAATCCACATGATGTCGATGTCAACGTGCACCCTACAAAACACGAAGTTCGTTTCCATCAAGCGCGTTTAATTCATGATTTTATCTGTCAAGGCGTAACAAATGCGCTCAATGCCATTCCTCAAGCTGAATTGGATTTAGTGCCAGCGATGAATGAGGCAAGAGAGCCTTCGGCTTCATATCAACCTCACTATGAGACAAAACCTAATCGTGCAGCGGCAGGGCAAAATATTTTCGCCTCAAATTATCATCAATCTCGTGAAAAACAATCAGAAAATCGACCGCACTTTTCAAACCGTAGTGAATACGTTCCGTCATATGGTTATCGTGAACAACCTACAAAGACCGAACAACGCTTATATGGTGAATTAGTACGTCCAACAGAAGCATCTCAAGTTTTAACAACACCTGTCGTTGAACAACAACTCCCACAGACAAGTGATGCAGGCTATTTACGTGCATTGGCATTAATTGAAAATAAAGCATTGCTTTTACAACAAAATCAACAGTTTTATTTGATGTCATTAACTAAATTGCAAACCTTAAATTATGAATTAACCTTACAACAAGGTGAAATTCCACAACAACCGTTGCTCATTCCAATTATTTTCCGCTTAGATGAAAAACAATTTGAACAATGGCAAAAACAAAAAGCTTTTTTCCAACAAAGTGGTTTTGAATTTATTGAAAATGAAGTTCAACTACGCCTCACATTAAACAAAGTGCCTGCGATTTTACGTACACAAAATTTACAAAAATGTGTGGTGGGCCTACTTGCTGAACATCTAGAAAATATGCCTGATTTCCTGACCACACTTTGTCATACGCTAGAGATGAAACCAATTCAAGTGTTAGCGGACGCAGTCAGCTTATTAAGTGAAACAGAACGCTTACTGAATAAAGCTCATCAAGAAAAATTTAATACATTACTGAAACTGATTAACTGGCAGCCTTTTTTAACTGATTTGTAATATGACACAAAAAACTGACTTCAAACCAACCGCACTTTTTCTGATAGGGCCGACGGCCTCAGGAAAAACAGATCTTGCTATTCAATTGCGTCAAAGCCTGCCCGTGGAAGTGATCAGTGTCGATTCTGCATTAATTTATAAAGGGATGGATATTGGTACGGCAAAGCCTTCTAAAGAAGAACTTGCCCTTGCCCCTCATCGCTTAATCGATATCTTAGATCCTGCGGAAAGTTATTCTGCGATGAATTTTCGTGATGATGCGCTCAGAGAAATGGCCGATATTACCGCGCAAGGCAAAATTCCGCTTTTAGTTGGCGGCACCATGTTGTATTACAAAGCATTGATTGAGGGGCTTTCTCCTCTTCCGTCTGCTGATGAAAATTTACGCTTAGAGATTGAAGAAAAAGCGCAGAAATTTGGCTGGCCAGCACTTCATCAAGAATTACAAAAAATTGATCCTATTTCAGCAGAGCGTATTAATCCAAATGATTCACAGCGCATTAATCGTGCATTAGAAGTATTCTATTTAACGGGCAAATCATTAACGGAATTAACCGAACAAAAAGGCGAAGAATTGCCTTATCAATTTTTACAGTTTGCTATTGCACCAGAAGATCGTGCGGTATTGCATCAACGTATCGAACAACGTTTCCATAAAATGATCAAATTAGGTTTCCAAGAAGAAGTGGAAAAACTCTACCAACGAGAAGATCTCCATCCTGATTTGCCTTCTATCCGATGTGTGGGCTATCGACAAATGTGGGAATATTTACGTGGTGACTATGATCATGAAGAAATGGTCTTCCGTGGCATTTGTGCGACTCGCCAATTAGCCAAACGACAAATCACCTGGCTGCGCGGCTGGAAAACACCATTAAATTGGCTAGATAGTCTACAACCACAACAGGCCAAAGAAATCGTACTACGCAAGATTGACGAACATTTTAAGGGGTAAATTATGGCGCTTTCACTTCCGCTTTCGACTGAAAAACTCATTCAACTTGGCGAAGTGCTTTGCCAACATTTCCCTGAAATGAATCTTGATGAAATA
>JAGZXE010000054.1:0-11205 GCA_018378615.1 Parahaemophilus parainfluenzae | reverse complement strand
GCTGGACGAGATTGATAGCTTGGTTGTGGTGCTGATTGTGCAGGTGCATAACCGCCCATCTCTTGATTGCGACCACCTAACATTTGTAAGTTATCACCTTGGATTTCAGTGGTGTAACGATCTTGGCCATTGTTATCTTGCCATTTACGGGTTTTTAAGCGACCTTCAACATAAACTTGTGAACCTTTGCGTAAGTATTGACCCGCAATTTCCGCTAAACGACGATATAACACGATGCGGTGCCATTCGGTGACTTCACGACGTTCGCCTGTGTTTTTATCTGTCCAGCTTTCACTTGTTGCCACGCTGATATTTGCTACCGCTTCGCCATTTGGCATCGTGCGGATTTCAGGATCATTACCTAAATTACCCACGATGATTACTTTATTAATACCTGCCATAGAATCCTCTATATTTTAGAAATAAGATGAAAAATTTTGGCTATTTTGCCTTAAAAGAAACAAAAGATCCATAAAAATTAACTGGATATTTGCACAGATATTGAAATATGCGATAATGGTCGCAATTTTTGAATTTATTTTCTTAAGGCAATCGCTTTTTTTATGGATACTATCGACATTCGTGGGGCTAGAACTCACAACCTTAAAAACATCAATTTAACCATTCCACGCGATAAATTAATTGTGATTACAGGCTTGTCCGGTTCGGGCAAATCTTCTTTAGCATTTGATACGCTTTATGCGGAAGGGCAGCGCCGTTATGTGGAATCGCTCTCTGCTTATGCGCGTCAATTCCTTTCTTTGATGGAAAAACCAGATGTGGATTCGATTGAGGGATTGTCGCCGGCGATTTCTATTGAGCAAAAATCCACTTCTCATAACCCGCGTTCAACAGTGGGCACGATCACCGAAATTTATGATTATCTGCGTTTGCTGTTTGCTCGCGTAGGGGAGCCACGCTGTCCTGAACATGATGTTCCATTAACGGCACAGACCATCAGCCAAATGGTGGATAAAGTCCTAAGCTTGCCTGAAGAAAGCAAAATGATGTTGCTTGCGCCCGTGGTGAAAAATCGTAAAGGTGAGCATGTTAAGCTGTTAGATAGCTTGGCGGCACAAGGTTATATTCGTGCAAGAATTGATGGTGAAATCTGTGATTTATCTGATCCGCCAGAACTTGCTTTACAGAAAAAACATACCATTGAAGTGGTGGTGGACCGTTTTAAAGTGCGGTCAGATTTAGCCACACGTTTAGCAGAATCTTTTGAGACAGCTTTGGAGCTTTCTGGGGGGACGGCTGTGGTGGCTGATATGGATGATCCTAAAGCGGAAGAGTTGGTTTTCTCGGCGAATTTTGCTTGCCCGCATTGTGGCTATTCCGTGCCCGAATTAGAGCCTCGCTTGTTCTCATTTAATAACCCAGCAGGGGCGTGTCCAACTTGTGATGGCTTAGGTGTTCAGCAGTTCTTTGATGAAAGCCGTGTGGTGCAAAATGAAAGCATTTCCCTCGCAGGTGGTGCGGTGAAAGGTTGGGATCGTCGCAATTTCTATTACTATCAAATGCTTACCTCGTTGGCGAAACATTACAAATTTGATATTGAAACGCCATACGAAGATTTGCCACAAAAAATTAAAGATATTGTTATGCACGGTTCAGGCAAGGACGAAATTGAATTCCAATACATGAACGACCGTGGCGATGTGGTGATCCGCAAACATCCTTTTGAAGGGATTTTGAATAATATGGCACGCCGTTATAAAGAAACGGAATCCATGTCTGTGCGTGAAGAGTTGGCGAAAAATATCAGCAACCGCCCTTGTGCAGATTGTGGTGGCTCGCGTCTTCGTCCAGAAGCTCGTAACGTGTATATCGGTAATATTAACTTGCCACAAATTTCAGAGAAAAGCATTGGTGAAAGCCTTGAATTTTTCCAAGGGCTTACTTTAACCGGTCAAAAAGCACAAATTGCAGAAAAAATCCTGAAAGAGATCAGAGAGCGGTTAGAATTTTTAGTGAATGTGGGTTTGAATTATCTTTCCCTTTCTCGTTCTGCCGAAACCCTTTCGGGTGGTGAAGCGCAACGTATTCGTCTTGCGAGTCAGATTGGTGCGGGCTTGGTTGGCGTCATGTATGTGTTGGATGAGCCTTCTATCGGTTTGCATCAACGCGATAATGAACGTCTGTTAAATACTCTGATTCATTTGCGTAATTTGGGTAACACCGTGATCGTGGTGGAACATGATGAAGATGCTATTCGAGAAGCCGATCATATTATTGATATTGGCCCTGGGGCAGGTGTGCATGGTGGTCAAGTGATTGCACAAGGTACCGCCAAAGAAATCATGGAGAACCCGAATTCGATTACGGGTAAGTTCTTATCAGGCGAAGAAAAAATCGAAATTCCGAAAAAACGAACCGCACTTGATAAAAACAAGCTTTTAAAATTAAAAGGTGCGACAGGGAACAATCTGAAAGGTGTGAATTTAGAGATTCCAGTGGGCTTATTTACTTGTATCACGGGGGTATCAGGTTCAGGCAAATCAACGTTAATTAATGATACTTTATTCCCACTGGCACAAAACGCCTTAAATCGTGCAGAAAAAACAGATTTTGCTCCTTATAAATCCATTGAAGGCTTGGAATATTTTGATAAAGTGATTGATATTAACCAAAGTCCGATCGGTCGTACACCGCGCTCTAACCCTGCAACTTACACCGGTTTATTCACGCCAATTCGTGAATTATTTGCGGGCGTACCAGAAGCGCGTGCGCGTGGTTATAACCCAGGACGTTTTAGCTTTAACGTGCGTGGTGGTCGTTGTGAAGCATGCCAAGGTGACGGTGTGCTTAAAGTTGAAATGCACTTCTTGCCGGATGTGTATGTACCTTGTGATCAATGTAAAGGTAAACGCTATAACCGTGAAACCTTGGAGATCCGATATAAAGGCAAAACTATTCACCAAGTATTAGATATGACGGTAGAAGAAGCCCGTGAGTTTTTTGATGCTGATCGAACACAACTTAGATGTGATCAAAACCGCAGACTGGATTGTGGATCTTGGTCCAGAAGGGGGCAGTGGCGGTGGTCAAATCATCGCGACAGGCACACCGGAAGAGGTCGCCAAAGTTAAAGGTTCGCATACTGCGAGATTCCTGAAAGATATCTTAGCAAAAGTCTAGAAAAAACAACCGCACTTTTGAACATCATCAAAGTGCGGTTATTTTTTTGAGATTTTTTAATGTCGATTTCCAAAAGGTGGTTTAGCAAACCAGACGATAATAAATAATGCCAAGAATGTGATAGCCGATAACCAGAAAATTTCATTAGCGCCAATAATAAAGCCCTGAGCAGTGATTTGTCTGGCGAGATATGAAGCTGTTTGTTGTTCGTTTAAACCAAAACTTGCCATCGTTTGGAAGAACTGTTGGGAAATCGGATTATATGGGTTAATCGCTTCCGTGAGTTGAGTATGATGCACGGCTTCGCGGTTATACCACATAAATGTCGTGAGGGATGTTCCCACCGAGCCAGCAAGGGTTCGAAGAAAATTAAATAAGCTCGATGCTGAAGCCATTTTTTCGGGTGGTAAACCCGAAAGTGTGATGGTTGTCAGTGGCATAAAGAAGCAAGCAACCGCTAAACCTTGCACAAATTGTGGTAAGGCAACATCGGCAAAGGTCATGCCAGGCTCAAAGGTCACGGCTCGCCAATAAAAGGTCAGTGCATAAACCATAAAACTGATTGTAACTAAAATTCGCATATCAATTTTATGTCCTAGTTTACCGATGATTGGCGAAAGTAAAATCGGGAATAATCCCACTGGGGCAGCTGCAAGTCCTGCCCAAGTCGCGGTGTAGCCATAAACTTGTTGGAGTAGAAGTGGGATAAGCACAACAGACCCCAAATACACCAAAAAGGCGAGACTGGTTGAAAGGCAGCCTACGCTAAAATTGCGTGATTTGAACAGTGAAATATCCACAACAGGATTATCATCAGTGAGTTCCCAAATAGTGAGTGCGATTAAACACACGACCGCAATCACGGTGAGGACAATAATCTCCGTTGAATTAAACCAATCTTGCTCTCTACCTTGATCCAGCATTAATTGTAAACAACCCACGCCGAGAACCAGTAAAACAAGTCCTACGGTATCAATAGGTTGATGAGAAATTTGACTTTCTCGATCGCCTAGGATTTTCCAACTCATTAAGACGACGGCCAATCCAATGGGGACATTGATGAAAAAGATCCAACCCCAATGAATGTTATCGCTGATCCAGCCGCCTAAAATGGGACCGAAGATAGGGGCAACTACCACGGTCATTGACCAAAATGCCAGTGCCATGCCTCGTTTTTTAGGCGGATAGTTATTCAGTAATAAACTTTGTGAAAGCGGAATGATAGGACCGGCAACCGCACCTTGGATAACACGGCAAATAATCAACATTTCCAAACTGTGTGAAATGCCACAAAGCCAAGAGGCAAGGACGAAAAGTAAAGTTGAGACTAAAAATAACCGCACTTCACCGAAACGTTTTGCCAGCCAACCGGTGATAGGAATTGAGATCGCATTGGCTACACCGAACGAGGTGATGACCCATGTGCCTTGGCTAGATGACGCCCCTAAATCCCCTGCGATAGTAGGAATAGCAACGTTAGCGATGGTGGAATCCAACACCTGCATAAAAGTCGCAAGCGAGAGCGCTAACGTGAGAATAACCAGTGCACCGCCTTGTACCGGCGTAAAATGAGATTGCGACATCGTGAAACCTAATAGCTATTGTCGCGAATAATGGATTCGATCAAATTATTGACCGCACTTTCATCATATTGCAGCACATTGGTGGAATAAAGTGTTGCAGTTGGTGCTTGGTTACGCAAGGTTTCACCTTGGCTATCACTAACATTCACTTTCACGGTGGCAGAAAGACCAATACGTAATGGATTTTCAGCCAGTTGTTGCGGATCTAATTGAATACGCACTGGCACACGTTGCACCACTTTGATCCAGTTACCGGTCGCATTTTGAGTGGGCAATAATGAGAATGCGCTGCCTGTCCCCATTTCAATTCCGACGACTTTTCCATTAAAGGTTTTATCTTTGCCATAAAGGTCGAAATGAATTTCAACTGGCTGACCAATTCGCATATGGGTTAATTGTGTTTCTTTGAAGTTGGCATCTAACCACATTTGATCAGTAGTGACTACTGCCATTAATGCCCCGCCAACAGAAACCGCTTGCCCTACTTGCGCATTGCGACGAGCCACATAGCCTTTAATTGGGCTGCGAATTTTTGTGCGTTCTAAATTTAACCAAGCTTGTTTTAAATTACTGACCGCATTTTGAATTTGCGGCTGTTCACTTAAAGGCCCGTCTAACAATAAGGCTTGATTTGCCCCAAGCTGATTCTGTGAGGTGGTTAAATTCGCTTTTGCCAGTTCAACGGCCTCTTTGGCATGTTGGAACGATTCTTTATCAATTGCACCATCTTTGACTAATTGTACTCGACGGTTCAAGTTTCCTTGCGCTTGAGCAAGGGTAATTTCATTCGCACGAACAGCAGATTTCAATTGTTTTACGGTGTAATTCAGTTGAGAAACTTGGCGAACTGCATTGGCTAAATTGCTTTTTGCTTGCTCAAAACTCAATTTGGCATTGGTGTCATCCAATTCTAATAACACATCGCCCGCTTGTACGGGATCCATATTATCGACATTAATTTTCGCAATATTTCCCGCCACCTGTGCTGAGACCATCACCTGATTGCCGCTGACATAGGCATCTTCCGTTTCTTCAAAACCTTTAATAAAGAAAAACCAATAAGCCGCCGAACCGATTGCAATCAGAAGAAGCAAAAGAATAAAAATGGAAAGCCCTTTTTTACGTTGTTGAGATTTATTATTTGAAGAGTTTTGTGTATCTGTTTGTTGATCGGACATAATGCGAGCCTTATCGGAAAATGCTGAAGTAAAAAAGCTTCAGTCTATAAAATATGAATGTTTGTTCATTATGAACGTGAATTAGAATTATTTCAAGAATGACCGCACTTTAGCGTAAAAAGTGCGGTTAATTTTAATGACGTTTTTTCATTAAGCCGTTTATACCAAGCAAAATTAAACTGGTCCAAATAGGCACATAAGTGAAGTAATCGGAAGGGGAAACTTGTGTGTTAAGCCAGAATATTGCAATTAAAAAGAGCAATGTAGGTTCGAGATAACTGAGCACGGCAAATACACTGACAGGAATTTGTTGGCTCGATTTTAAATTGGCAGACAAACCAATTGCACTCACTAAACCTAACGCGGGCAATAAATACCAATATCGACTTTCACCGATCACAAAAGAAAATTGCTGCTCTTGAATGATCAAATAAATAAGACAAGGGACGGCAATGAAGCACACATCAAGCGTGATGCCTTGCAAAGCAGGGATCTTCATGGCTTTACGGCTTAAATAATAATAGGGATAGACTAAGCACACCCAAAGGCTGCTCCATGAAAAGGTTTGATTGTGCCAAAGCTCATGTGCCACACCGCAGGCAGCGATACATAAAGCGATGATTTGAATGGTGGAAAGGGTTTCTTTCAGCCAAATGCGTCCTAGTAATGCCATCACTAATGGGAATAAGAAGTACCCCATAGCGATGTTTACCCCTTCGCCATTAACGGGCGCCCACATAAATAACCAAAATTGGCTGCCAGCATCGAGCGTGCCGAGCAAAAACAGCATCCAACGTTTTTTGTCTTTGCCTAAGGTTTCATTGACTAATTTTGATAATGAACGACAACCTACGGTTGGGAAAAGAATCAAAAAGAGTCCAAATACCATCATGACCATTCGCCAAGCAAACACATCTGTGCCGCTAAGTGGCTGTAGCCATAAACTGAACAAATACAGCAGGCCAAATAAAAATTGTGAGATTATGCCGAGAAAAATACCTTGAGCCATCTTCATTACTTCCTTACGTTGAATAGCTTCATTATAAAAGTCTAGCATGGTAAATTTTCTCAATATAAAATTATTTGTGATTATTTTTCTCAAGTTTTGGAATTGTTTTACATTTATTTTCAAGGATTAAAAATGGAATTAGATAAATTAGATCGGGATATTTTAAATATCCTCCAACAAGATGCGACTTTGCCATTGAAAGATCTCGCGGAAAAAGTGCATAGCTCGGTAGCAACCTGTCAGCGTCGAATTCAATTACTGACAGAAAAAGGGGTTATTACCAAACAAGTGGCAGTGGTATCGCCAAAGGCGGTGGGTAGAGGCATCAGTGTTTTTGTGATGGTGGAAATGGATAACCAACATTCCCGCTTTCAAGAGTTATTTGAACGAAAAATGCGACAAGAAACTGATGTGGTGAGCTGTTATGAAATTTCAGGTGATTATGATTTTATGTTGCTTATTCACGCTGAAAGTATGGAAAGCTACCATTCATTTACCCGCCGCGTTCTAACCGGTGAATATCATGTTCGAACTTATAAGAGCTTGTTTGTTATGAATTTTACCAAAGCTGAGAGTGGGATTTTGTTATAGTTTTTAAATATAAAAGTAAAAATAGATGAAAAGTGCGGTTGTTTTTTCAAGTATTTTTACTTGATTTTCCAGACTGGTCGGATTTGTTTGAGCTAGTCTTTATAAGCCTTCTCGGGCAAAATGACCTGTTAGGTTGCGCTTAGTGTGTGTTTTATCAAGCGTATTATTTATTCTGTTAAATTTATAAAGAAGGATTTTATATTCCATGAATAAGATTTTTAAAGTAATTTGGAATCGTACTACACAATCGTTGGTGGTTACCTCCGAGTTAGCGAAAGGACAGGTGAAATCATCATCTGACACGCACGGGGAGAGCAAGTCCTCATTAGGCAAAGTTTTTAAATTATCGGCATTGTCTTTACTGCTTTTAGATGTCACAAGTACTGCATATGCAGCAATTCCTGAGGGTACTACCTATGGTCGTCCTCAAGCAATTGCAATTGGTGGCGGAAGTTTGACGGATGCCCCTGGTTCTATTGTTGTGGGTGCAGCATCAAGAGCAACAGGTGGAGTAAAGGGTATTGCAATTGGTCATACTGTTGTGGCTAATGGGCAAGATGCTCTTGCGGTTGGTACAAATTCTCAGGCAATAACTCAGGGGTCTGCTTTTGGTCGTTTAGCGAATGCGGGTAATAGCGCTACGGCATTGGGTAATCAAGCAACAGCAAGTGGTGCAAAATCACTTGCAACGGGTAACCAAGCGACAGCAAGTGGTGAAAGTTCAGTTGCTGCGGGTGATGGTGCGCAAGCAACTGGTCAATTTTCTCAAGCTGTTGGTCGTTATGCTAAGTCTTCTGGTAGTAGTGCTTTAGCTATGGGCGTATCAGCTAATGCTTCTGGTAGTAGTGCTTTAGCTATGGGCGTATCAGCTAATGCTTCTGGTAGTAATGCTTTAGCTATGGGCGTATCAGCTAATGCTTCTGGTAGTAATGCTTTAGCTATGGGCACATCAACTAATGTCTCTGGTAATGATGCATTAGCGATGGGGGTATCAACTACTGCGTCTGGTAATGAAGCGCTAGCTATGGGTAAAGGAGCTAATGCTTCAGGTGGTGCAGCGTTAGCTATGGGGGTATCTGCTTGTGCGACAAATACAAGTTCGCTTGCTTTAGGTCCAGGTGCTAAAGCTCAAGGTATTGGCACTGTTGCTCTCGGTGCAGGAGCTGTAACGAGTACAGATACAGGAGCGATGGCTCTTGGCGGAAATGCTTCGGGGATTTATTCTGTAGCGGTAGTGAGTGGTTCTCAAACTAAAGGTAACTATGCCATTTCAATGGGCTATAACGCGATTAGTGAAGATAGCGGTATTGCTCAAGGTTTAAATGCGAATGCGGCTAACAATGCAATTTCCTTAGGTCGAGACTCTAAAGCACTAGCGAAGAGTGGTGTCGCATTGGGTGGAAGCGCTACGGCAACAAATGCGCAAGATGTTGCTTTAGGGGCAGGATCTATCACAGAAAATAGACATGCATTACCTTCCGTAACCGCAGGTGGTGTCGAAGTTGGTAATAATGGTGCTGGAAAAGGGTATGGTGTTGTCGCCGTAGGTAGTAGCAGTAACCAACGTCAAATTCATTATGTTTCTGCAGGTGCAATTAGTGCGACTTCAACGGATGCGATTAACGGTTCACAACTTTATAAAGTGATTGGTGTGCTAGATTCAACAGCAAGCACAGCAACAGTAGCAAAAACGACGGCAGATAATGCGAAAACTGTCGCTGATAGCGCGAAGACAACGGCAACAGCTGCACAAACTGCAGCAAATAATGCACAAGCTACAGCAACAACAGCAAAAACAGCTGCAGACAATGCGAAAACTGCCGCAGATACAGCTCAAGCTACAGCAACTACGGCGAAAACTGCCGCAGATACAGCTCAAGCTACAGCAACTACGGCAAAAACTACGGCAGACAATGCGAAAACTGCCGCGAACACAGCCAACACAACGGCTAACAAAGCGAATACAACTGCGAACTTAGCCAATACAACAGCTAATACCGCAAATACAACTGCGAATACAGCTAACACAACAGCTAACGCAGCCAATACAACTGCGAATACAGCTAACACAACAGCTAATGCAGCCAATACAACTGCGAATACAGCTAACACAACGGCTAACGCAGCCAATACAACTGCGAATACAGCTAACACAACAGCTAATGCAGCGAATACAACCGCGAACACGGCCAACACAACTGCAAATGCAGCGTTAAACGCAGTAAATCAATCATTAAATACCACTAATTATTTCCACGTAAATAACGGTTCTAATGCTGCCGGTTCAACCGATGCATTAACATCTAACAGTGATAAAGTTGGTTTAGCAGGTGGTGCACAAGGCTTAAATTCTATTGCAGCTGGTGTAGAAGCTACCACCACCACAGCCGCGGCTGGTTCGATTGTTATGGGATATAAGTCTTCAGCTGCATCTGAAGATGCAATCGTGATTGGTTCAGGTAGCAGTGTTTCAACAGATTCAGCGAATGCAACTGTTATTGGTAAAAACTCAAGTGTACAAACTAACTCTACAAATGCAACCGTGTTAGGTTCTAACTCTGTGGCAGAAGCAAACTCAGTGAATGCGACTGTAGTGGGACAATTCTCTGCGGCTGGTAAGGACTCTGTTAATGCAACCGTTGTAGGTTCAAGAAGCTATGTTCGTCCGAATACGAATGACGGTACAGCGTTAGGTCATTATGCAGGTGTGGATAACCACACAACAAATGGTACATCTGTTGGTGCTCGCACTTGGGTTGGCGAAAATGTAAATAATGGTACAGCTTTAGGGGTATATAACCTCGTTGGTAATAATACTCAAAATACCATTGCTGTAGGTGTGGCGAATAACGTGGCAGATGGTACACGAAATAATACTGTAATTGGTCACGGTAATACTATTGCATCAAATGGTACAACTGTATTGGGTAATAACTTAAATATCGCTGCGGGTTTAGATGAAGCGGTGGTATTAGGTAATCATTCAACTACGACTGGTTCTCATGCTATTGCAAATGTAACTGAAGCAACAGTGGGGAATTTAACCTATAGTGGATTCAAAGGAACGGTTGCAGGAGTAGGTAGTTTCGTAAGCGTCGGTGCGGTAGGTGATGAGCGTAAATTGATCAATGTTGCAGCAGGTAATATTTCCGCAACTTCAACAGAAGCAATCAATGGTTCACAACTTTATGCAGTGACTTCGCAATTAGATAAAACAAACGAAACAGCAAAAACAGCAGCTTCAAGCGCAAGCAGTGCTGTATCTTTAGCTTCTGCTGCAGCATCAACAGCAACATCAGCTGCAGAAGTGGTTAACAGCAATTTAAGTAAAATTGCAAGCGCAGCATCAGCAGCGTTAAGTTCAGCAACTGCAGCAGGCTCATCAGCGACAGCGGCGGGTTCTTCAGCAACCGCAGCGGGCTCTTCAGCGACAGCAGCAGGTTCTTCAGCAACAGCAGCAGGCTCTTCTGCAACTGCGGCGGGCTCTTCAGCAACAGCGGCAGGTTCATCTGCAACGGCTGCAGGTTCATCAGCTACAGCGGCTGAATCTTCAGCGACCGCAGCAGGTTCATCAGCAACAGCAGCGGGCTCATCAGCAACAGCGGCAGGCTCATCAGCAACTGCGGCGGGTTCATCAGCGACTGCAGCGGGCTCATCAGCAACAGCAGCAGGCTCTTCAGCAACAGCGGCAGGTTCATCTGCA
>JAGZXE010000053.1:0-8251 GCA_018378615.1 Parahaemophilus parainfluenzae | reverse complement strand
ATTCGTCCTGCACCGGGTACATGGGGAAGTTTAGCCGGAACGATTTTAGGTTCGGCATTATTAGCTTGCCTTGGACTAAAAATCTTCTTAATTTTGACCGCACTTTGCTTTGCGCTTGGCTGTTATCTATGTCAAAAAACGGCTGATGATATGGGCGTTCATGATCATGGCTCCATTGTTTGGGATGAATTTATTGGGGTATTTATCGTTTTAGCCGCGATTCCAACTTTGTCATTACCTTGGATTGTCATTGCCTTTGTACTGTTCCGTTTCTTTGATATTTTAAAACCTTATCCAATCCGATACTTTGATCAAAAACTGGAAAGCGGTTTTGGGATTATGGTGGATGATGTTTTAGCAGCAGGCTATGCAGTTATCGTAATTGCGATATTACGTATCGTAGGCTTGCCATGCTAAATTTGATGATTATTCATCTTGTTGGCTTGCTTTCGCCTGGCCCTGATTTTTTCTATGTCAGTCGAATCTCTGCCATGAGCTCTCGCCGAGAAGCTATTGGTGGGGTGCTTGGGATTACCATTGGCGTACTAATTTGGGCAACCGCAGCTGTTTTAGGGCTTGCCATTATTTTTGCCACCATGCCAATTATTCAAGGCATTGTAATGATGCTTGGTGGAGCTTATTTAGTTTATCTTGGCATAAAAATGGCAAAGGTAAAAAACAATGCGGTTTTTGATGGAAAGCAGAATACAAATGTGCCAAATCAATCAACCTTAAGCAGCATTATGAAAGGCTTGTTGGTCAATTTATCTAATGCTAAAGTTGTGATTTATTTCAGTAGTGTGATGTCATTGGTTTTAGTGAATATTACCGAAACATCACAAATTTTGACCGCACTTGCCGTGATTACCGTAGAAACCTTTTTATATTTCTACGTCATTTCGGTACTTTTTTCACGTTCTGTTGCAAAACAGTTTTATAGCCAATATAGTCGCTATATTGATAATGCAGCAGGGCTGATTTTTATTTTCTTCGGAATCTATTTAATTTATAGTGGTGTTCAACACGCTTTAATTTGATTAAAAAAGGACAAAACATGACATTAAAAATTGCTATTGCCGGTGCCGGCGGAAGAATGGGGCGTCAATTAATTCAAGCCGTACATAATGCAGAAGGAGCAGAATTAGGTGCCGCTTTTGAACGTAAAGGTTCCTCTTTAGTTGGTGCAGATGCTGGCGAGCTTGCGGGTATTGGTGCATTAGGTGTCAAAGTATCAGATGATTTAAATGCAGAAAAAGACAATTTTGATTTGCTGATTGATTTCACGCGTCCGGAAGGCACGCTTGAGCATATCGCATTTTGTGTCGCTAATAATAAAAAGATGGTAATTGGTACCACAGGGTTTGATGACGCAGGTAAAGCCGCAATTCAAGCCGCATCAGAAAAAATTGCCATTGTATTTGCATCCAACTTCAGTGTGGGTGTGAATTTGGTGTTTAAATTATTAGAAAAAGCCGCCAAAGTGATGGGCGATTATTGCGATATCGAAATCATTGAAGCACACCACCGCCACAAAGTGGATGCACCTTCTGGTACCGCGCTTTCAATGGGCGAACATATTGCGAAAACTCTTGGACGTGATTTGAAAACGCATGGCGTATTTTGTCGTGAAGGCATTACAGGCGAACGCAAACGTGATGAAATTGGTTTCTCTACCATTCGTGCCTCTGATGTAGTGGGTGAGCATAGTGTCTGGTTTGCGGATATTGGTGAGCGAGTTGAAATTGCTCACAAAGCATCAAGCCGTATGACATTTGCTAATGGCGCAGTGCGTGCAGGTAAATGGCTAGAAAAACAATCTCACGGATTGTTTGATATGACAGACGTGTTGGATTTGAATAATTTATAACGGTTGTCTTTGTTTTTTTTATACACTTACCATATAAAGGCACGCGCTTCTCAGCGGGTGCCTATTTTTTAAGTAACTAGCAGTAATACCAAATAGAGGATAAATAATGGCTTATCATGTTTCTTTAGTGAATACGGAAGATAATTCTCATAAATTAATCTTTAATAAAAATGATTTTAGAGATTTCCTCTTAAAAGAATTCAACATGCAGGAATCCTTAGATGAACATGGTCAGCTTGAATTCTATTATGATAAGGAAGATGAATCTTTTACTATTTTTTATACGGAAGGGATTGAGGGCGAATATTACATTAATACTACGGATGATGAACATATCGAGAAATTGATCGCCATTGCCAACAAACTAAATGATGGTACAAGAGTAAGAGGTGATGAAGGTGAAACATATCTCTCTTTAGAAGAGGTATATATTCACCCGGATGACATCCAAGTAACACATTTATCTTTGATGGATCGATTTAAACGATGGGTTCGGCGTAATACATGTCCCATTATATGGGCGTGTATTAGCATTAGCCTATTGATGTATAAAATCATTACGCGTGGATAAGCAAGATAGTTTTAAATAGCTTATATAAAACACAATGAGATCAAGGCAGTTAGGGGAAAGTATCTTAATAAATACGCTTATCACAGTTCTAATTCAATATCCGTTTCCACCCGACAACAACACAGCAAAATCTCATCGGGTTGAATAAAGGCAAGGGGCTCTTCAGCGTAGGAAACCTTGCCTTTTTTGATCTTCACGCGACAAGAACCACAATAGCCAGAACGACATTGATATTCATGGTGAATTTGATGTTGTTCTAAAAAGTTAAGCAGAGAAGTTTGGTTATCGAAATCTAAGGTGATTTGGCGCTGAATAAGATGGATTTTCATGAAACAAAATAAAACAAAATTTTGCCCATTATAGAAGAAAGAGAAGTAAAACTCACGGCTCTTTTGTTGTAATATAGCGAGCTAATATTCATCATAAGGGAAGAGTATGCGAACCTTTCTAAAATTAACGTGGATTTCAATCGCACTTTTATTAACGGCTTGTAGCACCATTTCAAAAGAGCCGCTTAAGCATATTGATATGTATGTAAAGCCTTATTACGATGCCAGAGATGGGCGACTTGAACAGATTAATGTGAACAAAGAGATTGATGCGTTATTACTGAAAAATACACAAAAAGATTTTGAAAGTGCAGTCAATATTATTGAGAAAAAAGTGGATTTTGTTTCTCCGATGACAATGTTTGCGCTTTCTGCTCGTGCTTATGATTTTGGCTTACGTGATGAAGCGGTAAAATGGTTTTATCGTGGGCAAAATCGTTTAATCACCGCTTTATATGTGTTGGATTTAGATAAATTAACAGTATCGAATAACACAGCATTTGGGCAATTAGTGGGACAGCATGTTAATCCGTATGCGTTCTGTGATTTGAATAAGCAACACAAGGCAGCGCAAGATGCGATTGACTGGGCAAAAAATCATCCGTATCAGGCAGTGTTTTTACCTCAATTACCAAGCAAACATCCAGATAGAAAACAGGCATTAAAAGAAGCAGAGGCAAAACTTGATGCGCGTTTAGTTGAGCAAGACCGCTATTTTGCTAATCCTGAAAATAAAGCGAAATGGGAAAAAGAACGCCAAGATAACTTGGTGAATGAGCGATTTTGTTGGTGATTTTAAAAAAATTTAAAAATCTTAAGGTTGCTTAAGATTTCATTAAGATTTGTTGTGTTTAATAAGCATCAACAAGGCGGCAATGAGGATAATCCTTCGCTTTGAAACATGATTAATTTATGCTTAATTCTATTTAGGAGAACATGATGAAAAAATTAGCTTTAGCAACCCTTTTAGCTTTATCTACTTCAGCAGCATTTGCTGGTTTTAATGGCAACACTGCACAAGGTGGCTTCCAAGGTGGTAACCAAGGTCAACAACTGACTGTTAAACAAGCGTTATCTGCGAAAGATAATTCTATGATTACCTTAGTCGGTAACATCACTCAACAAATTAAAGATGATAAATATCTTTTTACCGATGGCACAGACCAAATCAAATTGGAAATTAAAAACCGTGTTTGGAATGGCTTAAATGTGGGACCTCAGGATAAAATCCGCGTTTACGGTAAATTGGATAATGAAATTTTTGAAAAACCAGAGCTTGAAGTAATTAGCGTTGAAAAAGCGCAATAATTCATATAATTTGACGTGGTGGGCAAAGCCTGCCATTTTTTCGTTTTGAGAAAGATAAAAGTGCGGTCAATATTATGCGAGTTTTATTAGTAGAAGATGATGCTCTCATCGGCAATGGTCTGCAAATTGGTTTAACGAAATCAGGTTTTATTGTGGATTGGTTTACTGATGGACAAAGTGGATTAAATGCCTTAATCGGCGCGCCTTATGATGCAGTGGTATTGGATTTAACCCTGCCTAAACTAGATGGTTTGGATGTATTAAAACAGTGGCGTTCAAATAATCAAGATGTGCCTGTGTTGATCTTAACTGCACGTGATACATTGGATGAACGGATTAAAGGCATTCAACAAGGTGCGGATGATTATCTTTGTAAACCCTTTGCCTTGGCTGAAGTGGTGGTGCGATTACAAGCATTAATTCGTCGTCGTTATGGGCAAGTCAAACCACAAATTGAGCATGGCAATGTCAAACTCGATCCTGCACAGCGTAAGGCTTGGTTGAATGAGGATGAAATTACATTAACCGGACGTGAATATAAATTACTCGAGCTTTTTATGCTGAATAAAGAACGAGTGCTTTCACGTGCGACCATTGAAGAAAAACTGTCAAATTGGGATGAAGAATTAAGTAGCGGTGCATTGGATGTACACATTTATAATTTACGTCAAAAATTAGGTAAGCAATTTATTCGTACGGTACATGGCGTAGGCTATGCTTTAGGACAAGTTAATGAAAAATAAACGACTGAGTTTTCGTCTCTTAATCGGTTTGAGTGTGACCGCACTTTGCGTGTGGTGTATTGCTACGGCTGTTGCCTGGACGGTCGTCAAAAAAGAAGTAAAAGATGTGTTTAATGCTCAGCAGGTGCTTTTTGCCGAGCGTTTGGCAACCTCTGATTTGAAAAATGTCTTATTGGATAAAAATGCTAACTTTCCGCGTGGTGGATTTAAACCACAGAAACGTCATTATGATAATGATGCATTGGCCTTTGCCATATTTTCTAACAAAGGTGAAAGATTATTAACCGATGGTGATAATGGCGACAAATTTATTTTCCAAAATAAAACCGGATTTAGTAAAGCGCATATTTTAGATGATGACGATGAATGGCTGATTTATTGGCAACCTGTTGGCAATGGTGAATTGGTGATCGCCGTAGGTCAAGAGTTAGAATATCGTGAAGAGTTAGTCAATAAAATGGTTTTCAGCCAAACAGGAATTTGGTTTGCCGGATTACCAGTACTCTTATTGGTCGCGTTTATTGTAATTTATCGTGCATTAAAACCAATTAATCGATTGAGTCGAAACGTACAAGCTCGCCGACCAGGTGATGTATCGTTATTAGAAACTGATGATGTGCCAACAGAGATTCTACCGTTAGTCCAAAACTTAAATCAATTTTTCACACGTACTAGTGAGCAGTTGGAACGGGAGCGCCGCTTTGTTTCTGATGCAGCACATGAATTACGTAGTCCATTAGCGGCATTACGTATTCAAACAGAAGTCGCACAGTTGGCAGAAGATGATGCACAAACTCGTGAAACGGCCTTAGCGCATTTAACCCAAGGTATTGATCGAGCAACTCAATTAATCGAACAACTTCTTACGCTTTCCCGATTAGATAATCTTAAAGAATTAAATCATCAGGAACCGATTCATTGGTCAGAAATTATAACTTCACTTATCGGTGAGTTATATTTCAGTGCGCAGCAACGCCAAATCGAATTGCAGTTTGATCATCAAGGAGATCCCGCCGTTAAGCAAGGGCAGCCATTATTACTTGCACAAATGCTACGAAACTTAGTGGATAATGCCATTAAATACTGTCCGCAAGGCACTCAGGTTCGTGTGATTTTACAGCCTCGTAAAATTCTTATTGAAGATAATGGCGGTGGTGTTGCGCCAGAAGAATTAGCAAAATTAGGGCAGCGTTTTTATCGTCCTGCAGGGCAAAATGAAAAGGGAAGTGGACTTGGATTGTCTATTGTGGCAAGAATCGCAGAATTACATCATTACCGCTTTCGCTTAGAAAACATTGAAGCTAACGGACAAATTCAAGGTTTGCGAGCTATCATTGAGTTATAAAAAAGGGCGTTTATTGGAGTAGGATAACTGTTCACAAAATGTTTAATTGATTGAAACGTTAGTTGTGGGTTTTCCTATACTTATTCGTGTTGTTATCTAGTTTATAAAAAGTTGAACAAAATGTGTTAACTAAAAATGGCTGCTTTCTGGATGAAAATACGTTATAACCTATCCCAAGAGAAAAAAGATCATCCTATATCAGAAGTAACTAAACCATGAAAAAAGAAACTTTATCAAGAGAAAATATTTTAAAAATGGGTATACCATTTGATAATTTAGAGTTTGCTAGTGATGGTTATGACGATTGTGCATATATTGTTTTTTATGATAAAAATGGAAATGAAATTCCATTTACAGGAATAGCTTACGATTTTTATCGTGATAGCAATGTCATTGTAGTGTATATGTTTGTTAAGGACGGTGTGAGAAATGGGCAATATGTTGAGTTTTATCCTAATAGTAACGTAAAAAAAATTTTAGAGATGAGGGATAATGTGACTTTTGGGGAATGTTTTGAATTCTATGAAACAGGGGAAGTAATGCGTATTGAGAAAAGAGTTGCTGGTTTTTTAATAACATTCCGCCAGTATGATAAAGACGGAAATATAATTAAAGAAAAGAATGAACTCTCTGATTTTGATAAGAAAATCTTGGCTAAATTTGAAATTAAATAATTAATTTTAAAATGAGTGAGTTATAAAAAGGGCGTTTAATACGCCCTTTTTGTTAAAACATTCCACCAATTAATTCCAATCGACCTTTTTCAACTTTAATTTCCTTAGCGAATTTTTTAATTAGCATTTGTTTCATATCACTTTCATCTAAGGTGTAAACTGGCATCCGACTTAATAAGGCAGCTACACCATCACTTAATAGCGGCATAATATCTTGGAGTTGCTCCATTGCACTATTAGGTTCGCCAGACCAGCGTAAAATTCGCAGATTTTTTAAATAGAGCGCACCTTCTTGTGCGTTATATTCTGGAACTGCATCAAAGGTTAAATGCAATTTAGCCGGATAGGTTTTACCGGATAAACGGATAAGTGTATCAACCAAACCGCTCATTTCAACACGATTACTTTCAGTTTGTCCGATTTTAGTCACCAAATTTTTCAGTGCGTAATCGACAGAAAATAATCCTGGAATACCGAGTTTGTCATTAATTGTGCCTTTTTCACTTAAGTACTGGTTAATTTGTTGTTCACTGATACTGAAAGGTGATGCTTGCACAGATAGTGTGAAGAAACCTAATGTCAGTACGGTAAGCACTTTTTTGAGAAAATTCATATTTACTCCTAAATGGAAATCAAAAGTTTATTCTAAAGTAATTTGTTATACGGATTATCTTGTGTTGCTTTGATAGTTAATCTTTTTTCTATTGTGTAGCATACAACAGTAGCAGTATAACTTTTTATGTAATGATATTCCCTGTTTTTTATACTGTTTAATTGAAACTAATTCGCTTTTTATTAGTCCATTATTTTAATAGATTAGTTCAGTAGATTTAATGCTGGAATATATAGCGGAAATGAGACTAGCCAGAAAATTGGCATATAATGAATAGCTATATTATAATGGTTTGAAATAATCAATGACGATGAGTAAGCTATGACAAAATCAACATTAAATAAAACCCTAACAAGTGTGACAGATTTAAGCCAACATGCTAGTACGTTGGGTGAGTTAGCAGGGGTAGATAAAGTTACCCAAAAAGTAGAGAAAGTACAGCAATCTCTTTCTCAAGTAGAAAAGATAAAATCGCTGGGTGAAGAGAGCATCAAGCGCGTTCAATCCCTCCAAAGTATGGGGCGTCAAAGTGGTATTTCTCCACAAGGAATCGTAGAGTCAGGTCGAGGGTTATCTTCCCCCTCTATGCAAAATTTGTCCTCATCCTTACCAAATTTATCTTCTACAACGCTTCCAACTTCAGATATTCCTAGCAGTTTAAGTGATGGATTAAGTTCAATATCCTCCTTACTAAACAAAAGTCCAAGCGGTTTACAATTCACCTTACAAGCGGGTAATTTACCACCCAATACCTTCAAAGTTGTCAGTTTTGAATATCGAGAAGCTTACAGTACGCCATTT
>JAGZXE010000052.1:0-18968 GCA_018378615.1 Parahaemophilus parainfluenzae | reverse complement strand
ATTGGTGGAACAATTAGCGAACGCTATTCCATCCGTTTTATTACTCACCGCAACGCCAGAACAACTGGGTTTGGAAAGCCATTTTGCACGCTTACGCTTACTTGATCCTGAGCGTTTTTATGATTACCAGGCGTTCTTGAAGGAACAGGAAAATTATCAACCTGTTGCGGATGCTGTGCAATCTTTATTCTCAGAGAAGCCGCTAAGTGCGGTCGAAAAAAATCATATTTCTGATTTACTCAATGAACAGGATGTTGAACCATTATTTAAAGCCTTAGCCTGTCATAATGATGAGGAGAAGCAAGCGGCAAGACAAGAACTTATTCAAAATCTCATCGACAAACACGGTACAAGCCGTATTTTATTTCGCAATACACGCCAAGGTGTGAAAGGTTTCCCGCATCGAGTTTATCACCAAGTAACAATTGATGCGGCTGAGGCTGATGAAAAAATTCATTGGTTAATTGATTTCTTAAAATCACACCGAAATGAAAAAATATTAGTCATTTGTAAAACAGCACAGACGGCAATTCAACTTGAGCAAATTTTACGAGAAAAAGAAGCCATTCGCAGTGCCGTTTTCCATGAAAGAATGTCGATTATTGAACGAGATCGCGCAGCAGCTTATTTTGCCGATATCGATAATGGCGCACAGGTTTTACTGAGTTCAAGCATTGGTTCTGAAGGCAGAAATTTCCAATTTGCTTGTCATCTCGTACTCTTCGATTTACCAGAAAATCCTGACTTACTTGAGCAATGTATTGGCCGTTTAGATCGCATCGGGCAAACGCGAGACGTACAAATTTACGTACCTTGTCTCTCAAACTCTACACAGCAAGATTTAGCACGTTGGTATCATGAAGGATTAAATGCTTTTGAACAAACTTGCCCTATTGGTATGGCATTGTTTGAACAATATGAAACTTTATTAAAAGTGCCGTCAGAAAATAAAGCAGATTTTGAGCAACTCATTATCCAAACACAAAAACAAGCAAAAGCATTGCGTTTAGCCTTAGAGAAAGGCCGTGATCGTTTGTTAGAATTAAATTCTAATGGTGGAGAAAACGCACAACGACTTGCGGCAGAAATTGCTCAAACAGATAATTCGCCACAATTAGTCGATTTTGCACTGAATTTATTTGATATTATTGGTGTAGAACAAGATGATTTAGGTGAAAACAGTATCGTAATCACACCTACAGGTACCATGCTTGTTCCTGATTTTCCAGGACTAAAAGAAGAAGGTGTCACAGTAACTTTTGACCGACAACTTGCCCTTGCGCGTGAAGAATTAGAATTTCTTACCTGGGATCATCCAATGATACGCCAAGGGATTGATTTAATCGCTTCTGGTGACATTGGCAAAGCAGCAATGGCATTATTAGTCAATAAACAGCTGCCTGCTGGCACGCTGTTGGTTGAATTGATTTATATGATTGAAAGCCAATCACCAAAAGGTTTACAACTGAATCGTTTTCTTCCTCCTACACCTGTCCGCTTATTGTTGGATAGCAAAGGAAACGATCTCGCCGGACAAGTTAATTTTGATACATTACAAAATAAACTTAAGCCGCTAGGTAAAGACATTGCGAATAAAATGGTTAAAATGGCTCGTCCAAATATTGAGCAATTAATAAAAATAGGCGATCACAAAATGACTGAAATCGCACAAGCTCAAATTCAAGAAGCCAGTAGATTAGCAGATCAAACATTGAGCACTGAAATCAATCGACTTATAGCCTTGAAAGCAGTAAATAAAAATATTCGCCAGGCGGAAATTGATGTATTAGAAAAACAACGCGAGCTTTCTCTAGAAGAGTTAAGCAAAGCAAGCTGGCGATTAGATAGCCTTCGGGTAATAGTGACAAACAAGGAATAATATGGCACTTATTGAATACTATCCCCCTTTAGAACCGTATTTAGATATTATCTATCAAGATAATCATATCTGCGTGGTAAACAAGCCGAGCGGTTTACTTTCAGTCCCTGGCAATCAGCCAGAATACTATGACAGTGCAATGAGCCGGGTGAAAGAGAAATTTGGATTTTGTGAACCCGCACACCGCTTAGATATGGCAACAAGTGGGCACAGGACGTTCACATCAACTACGTTTACATACACTCGCACTAGGACATCCTATTTTAGGTGACAAATTTTATTCTCACCCACAAGCTAAAGCGATGTCGCCTCGCCTATGCTTACATGCAGAAGAACTTACGATTACGCACCCTATCACAGGTGAAAAAATGACATTTAGAGCTGAAGCTGAATTTTAGGAAAGCAATATATAAAAAAGGCTCACTAATGTGAGCCTTTTTATTTTATAACAAATTATTATTCCGCTGCTGTTTCAGCAACTTCTGGACGATCAACTAACTCAATGTATGCCATTGGAGCGTTGTCACCTGCACGGAAACCACATTTTAAGATACGGGTGTAACCACCTGCACGTTGAGCAAAACGTGGACCTAATTCATTGAATAATTTCGCAACAGTTTCGATGTTACGAGTACGAGCGAATGCTAAACGACGGTTTGCAACGCTATCTTCTTTTGCTAATGTAATTAACGGTTCAACTACACGACGTAATTCTTTAGCTTTTGGTAAAGTTGTCTTGATGATTTCATGACTAACTAAAGCACTTGCTAAGTTACGGAACATCGCTTGGCGATGGCTGCTATTACGGTTTAGTTGACGACCACTCTTACGATGGCGCATGATCTTATCCTTCTCAGAAAAATCTTAACCTATGACCAAACTAGTCTTCAGCAATACTTGCTGGTGGCCAATTCTCAAGGCGCATACCAAGTGACAAGCCACGTGAAGCGAGAACGTCTTTAATTTCAGTAAGAGATTTCTTACCAAGATTAGGCGTTTTTAATAACTCAACTTCTGTACGTTGTACTAAGTCACCGATATAGTGAATTGTTTCTGCTTTCAAACAGTTAGCAGAACGAACTGTCAACTCTAAGTCATCAACAGGACGTAATAAAATCGGATCAAATTCCGGTTTTTCTTCCTTGACTTCAGGTTGACGAACATCACGCAAATCAACGAATGCATCGAGTTGCTCTGCTAAAATTGTTGCTGCACGACGAATTGCTTCTTCCGGATCAATAGTCCCGTTAGTTTCTAACTCGATAACTAGTTTATCTAAGTCAGTACGTTGTTCAACACGTGCTGCTTCAACATTGTAAGCAATACGGTCAACCGGGCTATAACAAGCGTCTACTAATAAACGACCAATTGGACGATCTTCATTTTGTGAATGAGTACGAGCAGATGCAGGTACATAACCTCTACCACGTTGAACACGAATACGCATATTAATAGATGCATTTTCGTCTGTTAAGTGACAGATTACATGTGATGGATTAACAATCTCAACATCACCATCGTGGGTGATATCTGCTGCAACAACAGGGCCAATTCCAGATTTATTTAATGTCAGAATAACATCATCTTTATTCTGTACTTTAACCGCTAGACCTTTAAGGTTTAAAAGAACTTCAAGAATATCTTCCTGAACACCTTCTTTACTACTATATTCGTGCAGTACGCCATCAATTTCTACTTCAGTTACAGCACAACCTGGCATTGAAGACAGAAGGATACGACGTAATGCATTCCCTAGAGTATGACCAAAGCCACGCTCTAACGGTTCTAATATCACCTTAGCATGAGTAGAGCTAACTTGCTCGATATCTACTAAGCGTGGTTTTAAAAATTCTGTAACAGAACCCTGCATTTTATCCTCTCTTTGCTTTTAAGCTTAACTATTATTTAGAGTAAAGCTCAACGATCAGATGTTCGTTAATGTCTGCTGATAAATCAGAACGTTCAGGAACACGTTTGAACACACCTTCCATTTTCGCAGAATCAACTTCTAACCAAGTTGGTTTTTCTCTTTGTTCTGCTAATTCTAATGATGCTTTAATACGTGCTTGTTTTTTAGATTTCTCGCGAACAGCAACGACATCATTTACAGAAACTTGGAAAGATGGGATATTTACAACACGACCATTTACGACAATCGCTTTATGGCTCACTAATTGACGAGCTTCTGCGCGAGTTGCAGCAAATCCCATGCGATAAACAACGTTATCCAATCTACCTTCTAATAATACTAGTAAGTTTTCACCAGTATTACCTTTTAAACGGTTTGCTTCTTTATAGTAGTTACGGAATTGACGTTCTAAAATACCATAGATACGACGAACTTTTTGTTTTTCACGTAATTGACTACCATAGTCAGACAAACGCGGTTTACGAGCACCGTGTTGACCTGGTGCTGTATCAATTTTACATTTTGAATCAATCGCACGCACACCTGATTTAAGGAATAAATCAGTGCCTTCACGACGGCTGAGCTTGAGTTTAGGGCCCAAATATCTTGCCATTTTCTTTCTCCAACTATCCTATTACGCCATTAAACACGACGTTTTTTCGGTGGACGACAACCGTTATGAGGAATCGGAGTCACATCAGTGATGTTCGTGATACGGAAACCCGCTGCATTTAATGCACGGATTGTTGATTCACGACCCGGACCCGGACCTTTAACCATAACTTCCAAGTTCTTTAAGCCGAATTCTTTAACGATTTCAGCACAACGTTCTGCAGCAACTTGTGCAGCGAACGGGGTAGATTTACGAGAACCACGGAAACCTGAACCACCTGCTGTAGCCCAAGCTAAAGCATTACCTTGACGGTCAGTAATGGTAACGATTGTATTATTGAAAGATGCGTGAATGTGTGCTACGCCATCTACAACTTGTTTTTTTACACGTTTACGTGCACGAACTGGTGTTTTAGCCATTCTTTATTTACCCCGACTATTTTTTGATCGGCTTACGTGGACCCTTACGGGTACGCGCATTAGTTTTAGTACGTTGACCACGTACCGGTAAACTACGACGATGACGTAAACCACGGTAACAACCTAAGTCTAAAAGACGTTTGATGTTTAGTGTTACTTCACGACGTAAGTCACCTTCAACGGTAAATTTACCAACTTCGTCACGCAGTTTGTCAATCTGCTCTTCAGACAATTCGCTGATCTTAACATCTTCAGCAATACCCGCCGCAGCACAAATGCTTTTAGAACGAGTTTTACCGATACCGTAAATTGCAGTTAAAGCGATTACAGCGTGTTTGTGATCAGGAATGTTAATGCCTGCAATACGGGCCACTATGCACTCCTATTATTTTAACTAATTTGGTATTCTGATCTTGAAAAGCCCGTTTTCAGGATACTCAAACAGAATACCAAGGACATAAATGAGTTGAGTAGTATAACTACTCAACCGGTTCTTTGCAAGAAGAAATGTTAATTAACCTTGACGTTGTTTATGTTTAGGGTCGCTGCATAATACGCGAACAACACCTTCACGTTTAACAATTTTACAGTTACGACACATCTTCTTAACGGAAGCACGAACTTTCATTGCTTATCCTTTTTACTTAAATGAACAATTACTGTCCAAAACCTTTAAGGTTTGCTTTTTTTAACGCAGATTCATATTGAGACGACATTAAGTGACTCTGAACTTGCACGATAAAATCCATAATTACAACAACAACGATTAATAAGGAAGTACCACCGAAGTAGAATTTAACATCCCATGCTGATGTCATAATATAAGGGACTAAACATACGAACGTTACATAAAGACCGCCAATTAATGTTAAGCGAGTCATTACTTTATCAATGTAACGTGATGTTTGTTCACCTGGTCTAATTCCTGGGATAAATGCACCAGATTTTTTTAGATTATCTGCTGTATCACGTGGATTATATTGCATTGCAGTATAGAAGAAACTGAAGAAAATAATCGCTACCGCATAAACAAGAAGATATAAAGGTTGTCCAGGATTCAACAACATTGATAAGTCATTTAACCACTCAAACTTATCATTCTGACCAAACCATTGTGTCAATGTAGCAGGGAATAAAATAATGCTTGAAGCAAAAATTGCTGGCATTACGTTTGCCATATTAACTTTTAATGGTAAGTGAGTTGAATGACCACCTAAAATTTGACGTCCTTGTTGACGCTTAGCATATTCAACACGAATTCTACGTTGTCCACGTTCTACGAAGACAACAAAATAAGTTACTGCAAAAACAATAGCAGCGATTAGTAGAAGAACTAAAGGATGCATTTGTCCTTGACGAGCTTGCTCAACTGTTTCGATGATTGCATGCGGCAATCCTGCAACAATACCACCAAAAACAAGAATTGAGATACCGTTACCAATACCTCTTTCAGTAATTTGCTCACCTAACCACATTAAGAACATGGTTCCGGTTACAAGACTCACTACTGCAGTAAAGTAAAAAGTAAAACCGATATTTGGCACTAACTGTGGCAACATATTCGGTAAACCGGTAGAAATTGCGATAGCTTGGATAGTAGCAAAAACCACCGTTGCATAACGAGTATACTTGGTGATTTTTCTTTGTCCTGCTGCGCCTTCTTTTTTCAATTCTGCTAAGGCAGGTGAAACCGTAGCAAGCAATTGCATTACGATAGATGCCGAGATATACGGCATGATACCTAATGCTAAAATTGATGCTCGGCTCAATGCACCACCAGAGAACATGTTTAACATATCAATGATGGTGCCTTTTTGTTGTTCAACTAATTGAGCTAGCACGGCGGCATCAATACCAGGAAGCGGAATAAAAGAACCAATACGATAAACGATAAGTGCACCTAATACAAAAAGCAATCTGCTTTTTAGTTCACCAGTACCACTATTAGTACTTCTGCTTTGATAACCTGGTTGTTTAGCCATTTGCTAATTATTCCTCAACTGAACCGCCAGCAGCTTCGATTGCTGCTTTTGCACCTTTAGTTACACGTAAACCACGTACAGTAACTGCAGATTTCACTTCACCAGCTAAGATAACTTTAGCGAATTGAATATCTTTAGTTAAAATGTTTGCAGCTTTTAATGCTTCTAAAGTGACAACATTCCCTTCAACTTTTGTTAATTCGTTTAAACGAACTTCAGCAGTTACAGCTGATTTCATTGAAGTGAAACCAAATTTTGGTAAACGACGGTATAATGGCATTTGGCCACCCTCGAAACCACGACGAACACCGCCGCCAGTACGAGATTTTTGACCTTTATGACCACGACCACCAGTTTTTCCTAAACCTGAACCAATACCACGACCAAGGCGTTTTGCGCTGTGCTTAGCACCTTCAGCCGGAGATAGAGTATTTAAACGCATCTCTTACTCCTCCACTTTAACCATGTATGAAACTTGGTTAATCATACCACGTACTGCCGGAGTATCGATTAACTCAACAGTATGGTGCATATGGCGAAGACCAAGACCACGCAAGGTAGCTTTGTGCTTCGGTAAACGAGCAATTGAGCTACGAACTTGAGTTACTTTAATAGTTTTAGCCATTATCAATTACCCCAAAATTTCATCAACGGTTTTGCCACGTTTAGCAGCAACCATTTCTGGTGATTTCATATTTGCTAATGCATCAATAGTTGCACGAACAACGTTGATTGGGTTGGTTGAACCATACGCTTTAGAAAGAACGTTACGTACACCAGCAACTTCTAACACTGAACGCATTGCACCACCGGCGATGATACCTGTACCTTCGCTAGCTGGTTCTCATAATACGACCACCTTTTACAGTTTTTGATACACGGTTTACTGCGATTAGCTTCTCTTGCAGTTCACCAGCTTGTTTTTCGATGTTTGACATCTCAATTTACCTCATTAGAACTGTAGACCAGCTTCACGTGCAGCGTCCGCTAAAGTTTGGACACGACCATGATATTTAAAACCGGAACGGTCAAAAGCAACGTCTTTAACGCCTTTTGCTAATGCGCGCTCAGCAACAAGTTTACCTACTACTGCTGCGGCATCTTTATTACCGGTATATTTAACTTGCTCACGAATTGCTTTTTCAACAGTTGAAGCAGCGGCAAGCACTTCTGAACCGTTTGGTGCAATAACTTGTGCGTAGATATGACGCGGAGTACGGTGAATAACTAGACGAGTTACACCTTGCTCTCTCATCATATGACGTGCACGAGCTGCACGACGGATACGAGCTGATTTCTTATCCATAGTGTTACCTTAATTATTTCTTCTTAGCCTCTTTCATACGTACTACTTCATCAGAGTAACGTACACCTTTACCTTTATAAGGTTCAGGACGGCGATAAGCACGAATATCTGCTGCAACTTGACCAATTAACTGCTTGTCAGCACCTTTTAAAACGATTTCCGTTTGTGAAGGGCATTCTGCAGTAATACCTGCTGGTAAAGTGTGCTCCACAGGGTGAGAGAAACCTAAGCTTAATGCAACTACATTGCCTTTAACTTGAGCTCTGTAACCAACACCCACTAGTTGTAATTTCTTAGTGAAGCCTTCAGTAACACCGATAACCATTGCATTAACTAATGCACGAGCTGTACCCGATTGAGCATTCGCTTCAACAAAACCTTCACGTGGAGTGAAAGTAAATTGACCATTATCTTGTTTAACTTCAACTGAGTGATGAATTTTGCGAGATAACTCGCCATTTTTTCCTTTTACTGTTAATAGCTGACCGTCGAGTTTAACTTCAACGCCGGCAGGAATATTAACAGGTGCCTTTGCAACACGAGACATTTTCCTACCCCTCTATTAAGCTACGTAACAGATGATCTCACCGCCTAAGCCCGCTTGACGAGCTGCACGGTCAGTCATAACACCTTTAGATGTAGAAATTACAGCAACACCTAAACCACCCATAACTTTTGGTAATTCGTCTTTACGTTTGTAAATACGAAGACCAGGACGGCTTACACGTTGGATGCTTTCTACAACCGGTTTGCCTTGGAAATATTTTAAAGTAATTTCCAATTCAGGTTTTGCACCTTCTAAAACTTTAACGCTTTCGATATAACCTTCAGCAGCTAATACGTTGGCAATTGCCACTTTTAGCTTGGAAGAAGGCATATTGATTGCAACTTTGTTCGCAGCTTGACCGTTACGAATACGGGTCAACATATCTGCGATTGGATCTTGCATACTCATTGTACTTTTTCTCCGATTCCAAAATAAAGTGGTATATTACCAGCTCGCTTTTCTAAGGCCAGGGATCTCGCCGCGCATAGCAGCTTCACGAACCTTAATACGGCTTAAACCAAACTTACGTAAAACGCCGTGAGGACGTCCAGTTTGGCGGCAACGGTTACGTTGACGACTAGGGCTAGAATCACGTGGTAAAGTTTGTAATTTTAACACTGCATTCCAACGATCTTCGTCAGAGGCATTGACATCAGAAATGATTTTCTTTAATTCTGCACGTTTAGCGAAGAATTTTTCAGCCAATTTAACGCGTTTTACATCGCGTGCTTTCATTGATTGTTTTGCCATTATAACCTGCCTTATTTACGGAATGGGAAATTAAAGGCAGCAAGTAGTGCTTGACCTTCTTCATCATTCTTAGCAGTAGTTGTGATAGTGATATCTAAACCACGTACACGATCTACTTTATCGTAATCGATTTCAGGGAAGATGATTTGTTCACGCACACCCATGCTGTAGTTACCACGACCATCAAATGATTTCGCGCTTAAACCGCGGAAGTCACGAATACGTGGAACAGCAATTGTAATTAAACGTTCAAAGAACTCCCACATACGCTCACCGCGTAGTGTTACTTTACAACCGATTGGATATCCCTGACGGATTTTAAAGCCAGCAACAGATTTACGAGCTTTAGTTACTAAAGGTTTTTGACCGCTAATTGCTGCTAAGTCCGCTACTGCGTTGTCTAGCAATTTCTTATCGGTCAATGCTTCACCCACACCCATATTCAGGGTAATCTTTTCGATTCGTGGGACTTGCATGACAGATTTGTAGCCGAATTTATTTTTTAACTCGTTTACTACTTGATCTCTGTAGTAATCATGCAGTTTCGCCATCGCATTACTCCAGTTTGTTAGATAATTTCATTGTTAGATTTGAAGAAACGTACTTTTTTGCCGTCTTCGAATCTAAAACCTACACGGTCAGCTTTGTTTGTTTTTGGATTGAAAATCGCAACATTAGAAGCATCGATAGCCGCTTCTTTTTTCACTAAGCCACCAGCTTGTCCTAAAGCAGGAACTGGTTTTTCATGTTTAGTGATGATGTTGATACCTTCAACAAACACTTTACCGTTTGGTAACACTTTAGTTACCTTGCCACGCTTGCCTTTATCTTTACCGGCAAGTACGATTACTTCATCGTTTTGACGAATTTTTGCAGCCATTTCTCACTTCTCCTTACAGTACTTCTGGTGCCAAAGAAATGATCTTCATGAATTTCTCAGAACGAAGTTCACGAGTCACCGGTCCAAAAATACGAGTACCGATTGGTTGCTCTGTGTTATTGTTTAAAATTACACAAGCGTTACCATCGAAGCGAATGACTGATCCGTCTGGGCGACGAACACCCTTCTTGGTGCGCACAACAACTGCTTTTAATACATCACCTTTTTTAACTTTACCGCGTGGAATTGCTTCTTTCACAGTAACTTTGATGATATCACCAATAGCAGCATAACGACGGTGCGATCCACCTAGAACCTTGATACACATTACGCTGCGAGCACCAGAGTTATCGGCAACATCCAGCATAGTCTGTTCTTGGATCATATTTTATGCTCCGTTAAGTTAATAATACACCCTTGCGGGACGAACCTATCCATGCCTTATAAAGATATATGGCGGATAGGTGGCGGAGTTTACCAAAATCAAGCTAGAAACGCAATCAAAATTTTATGCTTAAATTAGCGTATTTAAAGTGCGGTCAAATTTTTATGACTTTTTAGCAAGTCTTGGAAAGAAAAAAGCCAACGGTATAACCATTGGCTTTTATTTTTTAACTTGTTAATTAAGCAATAACAGCTTTCTCAACAACACGAACTAAAGTCCAAGATTTGGTTTTAGAGAGAGGACGACATTCGCGAATCTCTACTACATCACCTAATTTGGCTTCGTTGTTCTCATCGTGTACGTGTAATTTAGTTGTACGACGGATAAATTTACCGTATAACGGGTGTTTTACCTTACGTTCAATAGCAACAACGAAAGATTTTTCCATTTTGTCGCTAACAACTTTACCTTGTACGCTACGAATTTTATCAGTCATTACTCACCCGCCTTCTCAGTTAAAATGGTCTTAATGCGTGCGATATCACGACGCACTTGTTTAGCCTGATGGGTTTGTTGAAGCTGACCGGTGGCTGTTTGCATACGCAATTTGAATTGTTCACCTAAAAGGTTCACTAATTCATTATTCAGCTCTTCAACACTTTTTGTACGTAAATCTTGAGCTTTCATTACATCACCGTCTTAGTTACGAAGGTAGTCTTGATTGGCAATTTAGCAGCTGCTAATGCAAATGCTTGTCTTGCAATCTCTTCTGACACACCATCCATTTCATAAAGTACTTTACCCGGTTGGATTAAGGCTACCCAGTACTCAACGTTACCTTTACCTTTACCCATACGGACTTCTAATGGTTTTTCAGTAATTGGTTTATCTGGGAAAACACGGATCCAGATTTTACCTTGACGTTTAACTGCACGTGTCATTGCACGACGAGCCGCTTCAATTTGACGAGCGGTTAAACGACCACGACCAACTGCTTTTAACCCGAATGTACCGAAGCTAACTTCAGTACCACCCGCGATACCACGGTTACGGCCTTTGTGAACTTTACGGAATTTTGTACGTTTTGGTTGCAACATTTAGCGTTTCTCCTTACTTACGACCTTTGCCACGCGGAGCCTTTTTAGGCTTGTCGGCAGGTTGTTGTTCTGATTGCGCAACTGCAGCCATTCCACCCAAAATTTCACCTTTGAAGATCCATACTTTAACGCCGATTACGCCGTATGTAGTATGAGCTTCTGCAGTGTTATAATCGATGTCCGCACGAAGAGTATGTAGAGGTACACGACCTTCACGATACCATTCAGAACGTGCGATTTCTGCACCACCTAAACGACCGCTAACTTCAACTTTGATACCTTTAGCACCTAAACGCATTGCGCTTTGTACCGCACGTTTCATAGCACGACGGAACATTACACGACGTTCTAATTGAGAAGCGATGCTGTCTGCAACTAATTTTGCATCTAATTCCGGTTTTTTCACTTCAGCAATGTTGATTTGAGCCGGAACGCCAGCGATTTGAGATACTGCGTTACGTAATTTTTCAACATCTTCACCTTTTTTACCGATAACGATACCAGGGCGAGCTGTGTGAATTGTTACACGAATACTTTTCGCTGGACGCTCAATAGTAATACGTGAAACCGAAGCGTTTGCTAATTCTTTAGTTAAGAATTTGCGTACTTTGAAGTCACCGTCAAGATTGTCGGCGAAATCTTGTGTATTCGCGAACCAAGTAGAGTTCCAAGGTTTTACAATACCTAGGCGAATACCATTTGGATTTACTTTTTGACCCATTGCTATTCCTCTACTTATTAACGATCTGACACAACCACAGTGATGTGGCTAGTACGTTTTAAAATACGATCTGCACGACCTTTAGCACGTGGCATAACACGTTTCATGCTAGGACCTTCGTCAACGAAGATTTTAGCAACTTTAAGATCATCGATATCTGCACCATCATTATGCTCTGCGTTAGCAATAGCAGACTCTAATACTTTTTTCACTAAAGCCGCAGCTTTTTTGTTAGTAAAAGTTAAGATTTCTAATGCTTGCGCAACTTTTTTACCACGAATTAAATCGGCAACTAAGCGAGCTTTTTGGGCAGAAGTGCGAGCGTAACGATGTTTTGCGATAGTTTCCATCTATTTACCTCTTATTTCTTAGCTTTCTTATCTGCCGCGTGACCGCGGTATGTACGAGTCGGTGCAAATTCACCTAATTTATGGCCGATCATTTCATCAGATACATAAACAGGAACGTGCTGACGACCATTATGGACTGCGATGGTCAATCCGATCATTGAAGGAATGATCATTGAACGACGGGACCAAGTTTTGATTGGTTTTTTATCCCCGCTTTCCACCGCCTTCTCTACCTTCTTCAACAAGTGTAGGTCAAGGAAAGGACCTTTCTTGAGAGAACGTGGCATGGCTTATCCTCTTATTAATTTAAATTATTTGCCACGACGACGTACGATATATTTATCAGTACGTTTGTTGTGACGAGTTTTCTTACCTTTAGTTTGAACGCCCCAAGGAGTTACTGGGTGTTTACCAAAGTTACGACCTTCACCACCACCGTGTGGGTGATCTACTGGGTTCATTGCAGTACCACGAACTGTAGGGCGAATGCCTCTCCAGCGGTTAGCACCAGCTTTACCCAATACGCGAAGCATATGTTCTGAGTTACCAACTTCACCGATTGTAGCAACACATTCAGCTAATACTTTACGCATTTCGCCTGAACGTAAACGTAAAGTTACGTAGTTGCCTTCACGAGCGATGATTTGTACATAAGCACCAGCAGAACGAGCGATTTGACCGCCTTTACCTGGTTTTAATTCAACGTTATGTACTGTTGAACCAACTGGGATATTACGCATTGGTAATGAGTTACCCACTTTAATTGGTGAGTTAACGCCAGATTGGATTTGATCGCCAACTGACAAACCTTTAGGTGCTAAGATATAACGGCGTTCACCATCTTTATAAAGCACTAAAGCAATGTTAGCTGAACGGTTTGGATCATATTCTAAACGTTCAACAACCGCTGGGATATCTAACTTGTTACGTTTGAAATCGATTAAACGGTAATGTTGTTTATGACCACCACCGATGTGGCGAGTGGTAATACGACCATAATTGTTACGACCACCAGTTTTAGATTTAGTATCTAGAAGAGGCGCGTAAGGTTTACCCTTGTATAATTCAGGGTTCACGATTTTAACAACGTGACGACGACCAGCGGAGGTCGGCTTACATTTAACGATAGCCATTCTCTAATTTCCTCCGATTACTCTGCACTGTCCACGAAGTCCAAGTTTTGGCCTTCGGCTAAAGTTACATAAGCTTTTTTCCAGTCGCTGCGACGACCCATTTTGTTACCACGGCGTTTAGTTTTACCTTTAACAACCACAGTACGAACTGAGTCAACTTTTACTTCAAATAATTGAGCAACAGCAGCAGCAATTTCAGCTTTGTTCGCATCTAAAGCAACTTTAAGTACAACAGTGTTAGATTTTTCAGCATTGTTAGTTGCTTTTTCAGAGATGTGCGGTGCACGTAGCACGCTTAGCAAACGTTCTTGACTCATGCTAGGATCTCCTCAATTTGTTTCACAGCGTCAACAGTAACAATCACTTTATCGAAAGCGATTAAGCTAACTGGATCGATACCTTGAACATCACGTACATCAACTTTATATAAGTTACGTGCCGCTAAGAATAGATTTTCATCTAAACTTGCTGTGATAATTAACGCATCTTCAACTGCTAAATCTTTTAATTTTTGTACTAATACTTTAGTTTTTGGTGCATCTAATTCGAATTTTTCAACAACAACCAAACGGTCTTGACGAACTAATTCAGAAAGAATGCTTTTGATAGCACCACGGTACATTTTCTTGTTCACTTTTTGGCTGTGATCTTGTGGTTTAGCCGCGAAGGTTGTACCACCAGAACGCCAGATTGGTGATTTGATATCACCAGAACGAGCACGACCTGTACCTTTTTGACGCCAAGGTTTTTTACCTGAACCAGACACTTCAGCACGAGTTTTTTGCGCACGAGTACCTTGACGAGCACCTGCTGCATAAGCAACAACAACTTGGTGAATCAAAGCTTCGTTAAACTCACGTCCGAAGGTAGTTTCAGAAACAGTTAGTGCGTTTGCACCTACAACTTGTAATTCCATCTCTATCTCCTAGACTTATGCTTTAACTGCCGGCTTAACGATAACATCGCCATTGATAGCACCAGGTACAGAACCTTTTACTAATAGCAATTTACGCTCAGCATCTACACGAACAACTTCAAGTGATTGAACGGTTACACGCTCAGCACCTAAATGTCCTGCCATTTTTTTACCTTTAAACACACGACCTGGAGTTTGGTTTTGACCAATAGAACCAAGTACACGATGTGATAAAGAGTTACCGTGTGTAGCATCTTGAGTACGGAAGTTCCAACGTTTAACACCACCTTGGAAACCTTTACCTTTAGAAGTACCAGTAACATCTACTTTTTTAACATCCGCAAAGATGTCAACATTGATTTCTTGACCTAAAGTGAATTCTTCACCTTCAGTACGAAATTCCCATAAACCGCGACCAGCTTCAACACCTGCTTTCACGAAATGGCCTGCTTCAGGTTTAGTTACACGATTCGCTTTTTTAGAACCAGTAGTAACTTGAACTGCAGTATAGCCATCGTTTTCAAGAGTTTTAACTTGAGTTACGCGGTTGGCTTCGATTTCGATAACGGTAACTGGTACAGAAACACCGTCTTCATTGAAGATACGGGTCATACCAACTTTACGACCGACTAAACCAATCATTGTAATAACCTCTTAATTAACCTAGGCTGATCTGCACGTCCACGCCGGCAGCCAAATCTAAACGCATTAATGCATCAACAGTTTTTTCTGTTGGCTCTACGATATCTACTAAACGTTTGTGTGTACGAATTTCGTATTGATCACGCGCGTCTTTGTTCACGTGTGGAGAGTGTAAGTTACCTGTTATATAGTCTCCAAATCGGAAACATTGTTAGTATTACATATCGTAATACTCGTTTAATAAATGATTACATTAAACGGCTTTCAATATCTGAAAGCCCGTGGATATTACACAAAAACACCTAATTATGCAAGCTTTTTGTTCAATTAATTTCCATATACAAAAAAGTGCGGTCATTTTCCCGAATGTTTTTCAGCTGAAAACACGACAAAAAATGACCGCACTTTAATATAAATGAATCTATAGTTTGTTATCTAACATTGCAATATGTCTTGTTGCTGCAATCCATGCACCAACATAACCCATAATCAAGCAACTTACTAATAAGAAGATCAGCTCGCCTACACCTAATCCATTGAGTTCAAAGGTGACCGCAAAGATATCCGTCACATACTTCACGGCTGAAGTAAAGTAACCCACAATAAGACTACTAAATACGGCTGCGACAAATCCACCTAACACTGCATAAATCATACCAGTGTAAAGATAAGGGCGAAGAATAAATTGATCCGTTGCACCTAATAGCTTCATCACATCAATACTTGCACGGCTACTATAAACATCAGAACGAATGCTATTTCCGATAACGAGGAATACAGCTATTGTCATTAACACCGTGCAGAAAATTGCTACGTGCGCAAACAACCATGAAAGTGCAGTCAATTTTTCCATCCAATCGTTATCTAGTCGAACTTCCTGCACACCTTTAATTTTATTTAAATTTGCGCGTAACTCAGCTCGTTTTTCTGATTCATTAAACGCTTTAGAGGGTTTCACCATCACCACAGCCGGCAATGGGTTGTCATCTAAAATTTCTAACTCTTCACCAAAACCAGACCAACTTTTAAATTCTTTCAAACTGTCTTGACGAGAAACATAATTTAACGATTCCACACCTTCTTGCTGACGGATTTTTTCCACCACCAAGTTAGCATCTTCTTCACTTAAATTTTTATGTAAATAGATTGTGAGCTCGCTTTCCGGATAAAATTGAGTTGTCGCTAAGTGTAAATTTTTCCATAACAAATAGCTCACCGTTGGAATCGTAAGAGACACGGCAATAACTAAAATTGTTAGCAATGTACCAAATTTACGTTTTACTAAATCGTTCAACACAGAACGCAAAGTATAAGCAGTTTGCACGCCAAAAGAAGCATCAATACGTCTTGTCATTTTTTATCCTTAATAGCGTAAGTAGCCTTGTTCAAGCACAAGACATGGTTTTGGTTTTTGTTGAATTAAATTGATATCGTGTGTCGCAATTAACACCGTCATGCCTAAACGATTAAACTCTTCAAAAAGATTAAAAATCCCTAAGGAAAGTTCATCATCAAGGTTACCTGTCGGCTCATCCGCTAATAAAAGTTGCGGTTTATGTCGTAAAAATGGGATTTCATATTTAGACAAACGCGTAATATCATGACCATTAAACCAAATATTACCGGCATTCGCCTTTTCCATTCCCATGATTAATTTAAGCAAGGTACTTTTACCCGCGCCAGAATGCCCAACAAGATAAGTCATACTTCCAACAGGAAGATGAAAATTCAAGCCTTGCAAGGCCGGCTGAGTCGCACCGTGATAAGCTTTAGAGACATTTGAAAATCGAATCACTTTATTATTCCTTTTTATTCTTCATTTTCGTGAACAAACAATGCTTCAATAAATTCTTCTGCATTAAATTCGCGTAAATCTTCAATTTTTTCACCCACACCAATATAACGAATTGGTAAATTAAACTGATCTGCAATGGCGAAAATTACCCCACCTTTTGCTGTTCCGTCTAATTTGGTTAATGTAATACCTGTTAACCCAACCGCCTCATTAAAGAGTTTGGCTTGGCTAATTGCATTCTGCCCTGTACCCGCATCTAAGGTAAGCATGATTTCGTGCGGTGCGGTTTCATCGTATTTTCTCATGACACGAACAATCTTCTTCAATTCATCCATGAGATTATTTTTATTTTGTAAACGACCGGCCGTATCCGCAATTAAAATATCAATATTACGTGCCGCGGCAGATTGCATCGCATCAAAAATTACCGACGCAGAATCTGAACCCGTACTTTGTGCCACAACCGGAATATTGTTACGTTCACCCCATACTTGGAGTTGTTCTACTGCAGCAGCACGGAAAGTATCCCCTGCTGCTAACATGACTGATTTGCCTTCATTTTGGAATTTGCGAGCCAATTTACCAATTGTGGTCGTTTTACCTACACCGTTTACGCCAACCATCAAAATAACATAAGGCTTTTTAGTCGTATCAATGACCAATGGTTTGGCAACTGGTTTTAGAATTTCTACCATTTCAACTTTAAGTTGTTGGTAAAGCAATTCCGCATCTTGTAACTGTTTACGACTTGCGTGCTCCGTTAAATTCTTAATGATTTTATTCGTTGTTGGCACACCAATATCCGCAATTAAAAGTTGCTCTTCCAACTCTTCAAATAAATCATCGTCAATCTTTTTACCTAAAAAGAACGCTCGGAAACCGGCACCAATATTTTGTTTAGTTTTGAGTAAGCCTTTAACTAAACGACTAAAAAAGCCACCTTCACTTGGTTTTTCTTGCGTTTCGGTATTAATATCTGAACGGAATTCGTCTTTAACATCTTCAACAATTTCAGGCTCAATCTCCGCTTCAACAACAGGAAGATCTTCAACGACATTATCTTGCTCAATAATGCTTTCTGTTGGTTCTTCCACAGGAAGTGCGGTAGAAATTTCTTCTGTTTTTTCTGTCTCTTCAGCCGTTGCCTCAATCACCGGTGAATCTAAAACTGGCTCAATATTGACCGCACTTTCAGGTGAAATCACTTCTTCTACAACAGGTTCAATATGCTCAACAACGGTATTCTCAGCTTTATCCTCTTGCAGCTGTTCCGCTAACTCCTGTAATTCTTCCTGTTCCACTTGTTCTAATTGAACGTTCTCACTATTGTGAACAATCTCTTCTGTAGGCGAAGCATCGGCAGATTCAACAGATGACTCTTCAATAGTTGGCTCAATTTTTTGTTCTTCTTGCTTTTTATTGCGACCAAAAAGAGAGGCCCAAAACCCGCCTTTTTTCTTTTCTTCTGACATAAATTCTTCTCTTAAACACAAATCTTTAAAAAATACTGCCTATTCTAGCAAAAAATCGTCTAAACTAAGCACAATTTTCACTAAAAATCTGTTTCTTTATGAAAAAAATGCAAGTTCAAAATGCCAAAGGCGAAGTTCGAATCATCGCGGGTCTTTGGCGTGGACGAAAATT
>JAGZXE010000051.1:0-19386 GCA_018378615.1 Parahaemophilus parainfluenzae | reverse complement strand
TTTGTATTCTTTACGTGCCGTATCATCAGATGAAATCTTAAGGAGCGGAATATTATGATGTAATTGGCTGTGACAGTTTTGGTTAAACAAGGTTACACCATGTTTATCATCTTCTTGGTGACATAAACCATGATCGGAGAAATAAATCATTGAGAAAGTGCGGTGCGTTTTTTGCTCGTTTTCTTTGAGGGTTTCATACACTTTCTTAATAAAATCATCGGTTTTCTTAATGGATGAAATATAGCAATTCAAGTACTCGTTCTTTTTCTCAATGTCATTATCATTGAAAATTTTCGGATAATCTTCAACACGATCGCAAGCAAGAGGATGTGAACCATAAATGTGTAAAACAATAAAGCGTTTACCTTGTGTTGGATCTTCTAAAACTTGGGCAAATTTAGGAATTAAATCAAAATCGCTGTAGTTTGTAGAATTAAAGCTCCCGCCTTTTTTCAAAAAAATGGTTTCATCAGATTTTGATGCAAGCGAAGCAACCGGCGTGTCATATTCACCTAAGAAACCTTGATTAGACAACCAATAGGTTTTTACGCCCGCGGACTTAATCAGATCCACTAAGCTTAAATCATAGTTGGGTTCCCATTTTTCTTTATCAGGTAAAGTTAACATTAAGCGCAATGAGGCGACAGTGTTGGTTCCGGCAGATGTCATCCCATCAATGAGAGTACCATTTGCTGATGACATAAATGGTGTGTCATTAACAGGATAGCCATAAGCATGTAAGTAGTCTTTTCGCGCACTTTCACCCAAAATAATCACATAATCTTGGTATTTAGAATTTTCTAATGTGGATTGTCCCCAGTTGCTTTCTTGTGACATTTTTTTCAATTTTTGCCATTCATCAACGATTTTAACAGTGGAATCAATGGTTTCTTTTAATGGTGCAGCAATTGGTAAGTTATAACCAATTAACAAGGTAGCCAAAGCGATAAATGTTTTATTGCGATAAAATTTCACGCCAAATTTGACCGCACTTTTGTAATGTAAAAAGACTAATAGTGGAATAGCCAATGCGGCTAAATAGCTACTTACTGGAATTTGTAGAAGAAATTCTTTGGTTTCCAACATATCTGTCGCAAGAACCGAAGCGATATATTGATAACTTGGTGCGCCAAAATTTAAACCTGTTGGTGTATAAAATGCATGTAAGCAAACTAATGGCAACAAAATTAAATAGAAGGATTTTCGGCTGCTACTTAACAAAATAATGAAAATAGCCGTGAGTAAAATCAGACTAATAGATGGCTCAGGAAACATCCCTGAGCCTCGTAAAATTAAATAACCAGCAGCAATGGCACAAGCCAAAGAAAAAAGTGCGGTTAAAATTTGTGAGGTTTTTGAAATCTTCATAAAGTTTACCTATAAAATCAAAACGACGATATTTTATCGCACTTTTCTGACTAATTTCCATTTTTAACTTTTTCGCTCTTTTGCTAGAATAAGCCAAATTTTGTAACCGACAAAGGAAAAGACAAATGAGCCAACCAATTTACAAACGTATTTTATTGAAATTAAGTGGTGAAGCATTGCAAGGTGATGAGGGCTTCGGTATCGATCCTTCGATCCTTGATCGTATGGCGTTAGAGATTAAAGAACTAATTGAAATGGGCGTGGAAGTTGGTGTTGTGCTCGGCGGTGGTAACTTATTCCGTGGCGCAAAATTAGCTAAAGCTGGCATGAATCGTGTCGTGGGCGACCATATGGGGATGCTTGCAACCGTAATGAATGGCTTGGCAATGCGCGATGCGCTTCATCGTGCAGATGTGAATGCGAAATTAATGTCTGCATTCCAATTAAATGGGATTTGCGATACCTATAACTGGTCTGAAGCCATCAAAATGTTGCGTGAAAAACGTGTAGTCATTTTCTCAGCCGGTACAGGTAGCCCGTTCTTTACTACAGATTCTGCAGCATGCTTACGTGGTATTGAAATTGAAGCGGATATCGTGTTAAAAGCGACTAAAGTTGATGGTGTATATGATTGCGACCCTGCAAAAAATCCTAATGCAAAGCTATACCATAAATTATCTTATGCAGAAGTAATTGATAAAGAATTAAAAGTAATGGATTTAGCTGCGTTCACACTCGCTCGTGACCACGGTATGCCAATTCGTGTATTTAATATGTGTAAACCAGGTGCTTTACGCAAAGTGATACTCGGTACAGAAGAAGGCACAACGATTTGTTAATTTAATAAAGTCAAAATGAAAAACGGTAGAAATGATTTCTACCGTTTTTTGTGCATTAACATCAGTTTTATATGTATTGGCGATATTTAAACAAACATTATTAAATTCAAATAAGATATTGTATTTTAGATTCTTTCGAATGTTTTAGTGAAAATATAATCGCTTACCTTAACGATAAGCGGTTTGTTTTATATTATGGTTTAATCCATTTTGGTTCAGGTAAGATACATCCCGTCTCATGCTCCATGTCACAAGCTGTTGCACAGAGTCCCTCAACGACAATTTTGCAATCTTTTCCTCCTTTAGACTTACATTGCTCAATGACATCTTTATTTGCTTGTTCTTTATTCCAACCAAAGCCAAAAATATCAAAATAAGTACCATTGCGCGCACCAATTCCACTTGATAAACAAATATTGCTATAAGAAGCCATTACTTTACAGTTTTTGTTACCTTCATCTTTACATTGTTCTAGCGCATCTTTTTCTGCTGCTTTTTGAGTGGAATGTGCTTTATTAGAAGCCCAGACCATTTTATTGTTATCTGTTGAATTAACTATACTCATCCATAAACTTTCTCGAGTTAATATAGAGGTAAGTTCTTTGTCATCTGTTTGCCCAAGTGCACGACAATTAAATTCTTTATCTAAGTCTCCAAATCCTGTTGCAGCACGATAAGAGGTAATGTTACCGCTTAAGTCTGTAAAGGCATAAGTCCAATAATTACCAGTAAAAACATTTTCTCTTTGAGTGTAAATAGTTGTACCAAAAGCATTATAAGATCGGCCAACTTCTCGATCAAAAATTTGATACATAGGTTTTGCAAAACTATAGATAAAAAATGCTTTATCTTTTTCTTTACAAATTTTTGTTTCATTAACTGCTAACTCTTTATCTTCTATAAATTCCTTAATATTTTTACCTTTCCAATATAAACTTGAAAAAGGATTAACATAAGTGGAACAACTTGATAACCACGCTGAAGTGCAAACTATAGCAGCAATACGGAATACGTTTTTCATGTTATAAATCATACTAAAATCCTCTGTTATTAATTGAGCGCAAAGATACTATCAAATCATACTTTAAGCAATAGAAACTTATATTCAAAATAAAAGATTCAAAACTCCCTAAAAATCCAGTAAAATCACTGTGTTTTATCTTTATTTATTAAAAAGGACAGATGAATGATTAATGAAATCAAACAAGATGCTGAAGCTCGTATGGAAAAAAGCCTCGAAGCGTTGCGTGGGCATATTGCAAAAATCCGTACAGGTCGTGCTCAACCTAGCTTATTAGACGCGATCCAAGTGGAATACTATGGTGCAGCGACACCACTTCGTCAATTAGCTAACGTTGTTGCAGAAGATGCACGTACTTTAGCGGTGACAGTATTTGACCGTTCTTTAATCAGTGCAGTAGAAAAAGCAATTTTAACGTCTGATTTAGGTTTAAACCCATCTTCAGCAGGTACAACAATTCGCGTGCCTCTTCCTCCATTAACTGAAGAACGTCGTCGTGATTTAATCAAAATCGTAAAAAGCGAAGGTGAACAAGGTAAAGTCGCGATTCGTAACGTACGTCGTGATGCAAATGATAAAATCAAAGCATTATTAAAAGACAAAGAAATCAGCGAAAACGATCAACATAAAGCGGAAGAAATCATTCAAAAAGTGACTGATAGCTATATCAAAAAAGTGGATGAGATCTTAGCAGATAAAGAAAAAGAATTAATGGATTTCTAATTGTCGAACCATGTTTTGGGGCAGACCAAGTGTCTGCCCTTGTTCTATTCTGATAAAAAAATAAAAGCACAAAGTGCGGTCGAAATTTTATGCAAAAACAAAATCTTGTTATTTTAGGATCAACCGGTTCTATTGGTCATAGCACCCTTTCTGTTATCGAACATAATCCTGACAAATACCATGCCTTTGCGTTAGTGGGAGGCAAAAATGTTGAGACCATGTTTGAACAATGCGTGAAATTTCAACCGCACTTTGCTGCATTAGATGATGAAAATGCAGCAAAGGTATTGCGAGAAAAATTAGCCTCGCATCACATTAAAACGGAAGTTTTAGCTGGGCAGAAAGCCATTTGTGAGCTAGCAGCACATCCAGAAACTGATCAAGTTATGGCAGCTATTGTTGGCGCAGCAGGATTATTGCCGACGCTTTCGGCAGTAAAAGCAAGTAAGAAAGTCTTGCTTGCAAATAAAGAATCGTTGGTAACTTGTGGTCAGATCTTTATTGATGCAGTGAAGCAGTCGAAAGCAAAATTATTGCCTGTTGATAGCGAACATAACGCGATTTTTCAATCTTTACCGCCTGAAGCGCAAGAAAAGGTTGGGTTCTGTCCTTTGAAAGAATTGGGCGTCAGTAAAATTGTCTTAACTGGTTCTGGTGGCCCTTTCCGTTATACACCATTAAACGAGTTTGAGCATATAACTCCCGCACAAGCTGTTGCTCATCCAAACTGGTCAATGGGCAAAAAAATCTCTGTGGATTCTGCCACGATGATGAATAAAGGCCTGGAGTACATTGAGGCACGCTGGTTATTTAATGCATCAGCAGATGAAATGGAAGTGATTATTCATCCTCAATCTATTATTCATTCAATGGTGCGTTATGTCGATGGCTCGGTCATTGCTCAAATGGGTAATCCGGATATGCGTACGCCCATTGCGGAAACCATGGCTTATCCAAATCGTACAGTCAGTGGTGTGGAACCATTAGACTTCTTTAAAATCAAAGAATTGACATTTATCGAACCTGATTTTAATCGTTATCCAAATTTAAAATTAGCGATTGATGCGTTTGCAGAAGGGCAGTATGCGACAACTGCAATGAATGCAGCAAATGAAATTGCCGTACAAGCCTTTTTAGATGGCTATATTAAATTTACGGATATTGCGAAAATTAACCAAGCATCGGTTGAGAAAATGCCATCTTCTATTATTTCAAGCATTGATGATGTATTAGCTGTAGATAAGCAAGCCCGTGAATTAGCCGATTCGCTGATTAAAAAGTTGATGTAGAATACGCAAAAGTGCGGTCATAAAATTCGAATATTTTAGAATGAAAGAACTTGATAACAATAATATTCCCGAACATGTTGCTATTATTATGGATGGCAATGGGCGTTGGGCGAAACAACAAAATAAGCTGCGTATTTTTGGCCATACAAATGGTGTGGCGGCAGTGCGCCGTGCGGTGAGTTATGCACGACAAACTGGCGTTAAATTTTTGACGTTATATGCCTTTAGCAGCGAAAACTGGAATCGCCCCGAGCAAGAAGTGAGTGCATTAATGACACTTTTTATGCAAGCACTTGATCGAGAAGTTAAAAAATTACACAAAAATAATATTCGTTTAAAGATCATCGGTGATATTTCTCGTTTTAGTGAGAAATTGCAAGAGAAGATCGCAAAAGCAGAAAATTTAACGGAAAATAATACTGCACTGACTTTAAATATTGCGGCGAATTACGGTGGTTGTTGGGATATTGTTCAAGCGACTCAACAACTCGCTGAAAAAGTAAAAAATAATGAGATTTCGGTAAGTGATATTAATGAATCACTTTTCCAACAACATTTAGTGACACAAGATGAACCGCCGGTCGATTTACTAATTCGCACAAGTGGTGAGCAACGCATTAGTAATTTCTTGCTCTGGCAAATTGCATATGCGGAATTGTGTTTTTTAGATGTGCTTTGGCCAGATTTTAGTGAAAAAGATTTTAATCAGGCAATCGCCTGCTATCAACAACGTCATCGCCGTTTTGGCGGGACAGAATAAGCGGAGAACTTATGCTTAAAGAACGTGTATTATCAGCCATTGTGTTGATTGCTTTGGTATTATGTGCCTTGTTCTTATTTACCCCATTTTATTTTGCCCTAGCCTTAGGTTTTGTGGCGACGCTTGGTATTTGGGAGTGGGCTCAATTTGCTCGTTTTAAAAATCCTTTGGCGCGTCTTTGTATCGCGGCATTTTTAGGCGCATTTATCTTCCTTTGGCTTTACAACGAAGGGAATTATTTAGATGCGGGGAGAGTGTTTGAAAACTACTTACCGCTTTTATTGCTAAATTCAGTCGGTTGGTGGGCACTTGCATTAGTGTTAGTGGTGACTTATCCAAGCTCAGCGAAGTTTTGGGGTAAAAATATTCCTTTACAACTTTTATTTGCTTTTTCTACGTTGATTCCTTTTGTCGCCGCCGTCTTGCGTTTACGTTTAGATAATTATACGGCTGATCCACATCATGGCTTGTTCTTATTGCTCTATGTATTTGTATTAGTATGGGCAGCTGACTCAGGTGCATATTTCGCAGGACGCGCTTTTGGTAAGCACAAACTTGCACCGAAAGTATCACCGGGGAAAACATGGCAAGGCGTATTTGGTGGCATGATCACCGCAGCGGTATTGGCATTTGTCTTTATTCATTTCTCAGGTGAAACCTTATTAGGTAGCCGTGCAATGAGCGGTTTTGTTGTGCTTTCTGTGGCAACTGTGGCTATTTCTGTATTAGGTGACTTAGCCGAAAGTATGTTTAAACGTGAATCCGGCATTAAAGATAGTAGTCAATTAATTCCTGGTCATGGTGGAATTTTAGATCGTATTGATAGCTTAACGGCAGCAGTACCATTCTTCACATACTTCTATTTCTTTGTGTTATAGGGAAAGAACATGTCGTTTTTGTGGTCGCTTGGCTCATTTATTGTTGCAATTGCCATATTGGTTGCTGTACACGAATACGGCCACTTTTGGGCGGCAAGAAAGTGTGGTATTAAAGTTCATCGTTTTTCGATTGGCTTTGGTAAAGTGATTTGGCGACGCATAGATAAATTAGGCACAGAGTTTGCTATTTCGGCCATTCCACTTGGCGGTTATGTCAAAATGCTTGATGGACGAAATGAAGAAGTTCCCGCAGAATTAAAATCGCAGGCATTTGAAAGCAAATCAGTCGCGCAACGTGCTTTTGTGATTGCTGCAGGCCCTTTGGCTAATTTTATTTTTGCGATTTTGGCATATTGGGTCATTTATGCCGTTGGAATTCCGAGTGTTAAACCAGTCATTGAAAATGTCACGCCAAATTCTCCCGCTGCGATGGCTCAAATTGAACCGAATAGCCAGATTTTAGCAATTGATGGGAAGAATACACCCGATTGGGAAACCATTAATTTATTGCTCACTGATAAGTTAGGTTCTGATTCGGTTGAACTCACATTAACGCCTTTTGGTGAAGAACAACCTTATCAACGAACTATTAATCTGCAAAATTGGTCATTTGAGCCAGATAAAGAAACAGCATTTGAAACATTAGGGATCAATCCTGTTTCAAGTAAAGTAGAGATGATACTATCTAAAGTAGTGGAAAACTCACCAGCAGAAAAAGCAGGCTTGTTAATTGGCGATAAAATTTTAGCAGAAAATTCGACCGCACTTGATTGGAAAGCTTTTGTTGCACTGGTGCAACAAGGTCAACCTTTTACAATCAAGGTTGAACGCAATCAAGAAATTTTTGACAAAACCTTGCAACCGGAGAAGAATCGAGACGGTAAATGGTTTGTTGGGTTAAGTCCGACGTTCTTAAAAGTTGGCGAACAGTATCGAACTGAATTAAAATATGGTATTCTTGATGCCCTACAAAAAGGTGTGGAAAAAACAGGCCAAATTTCGTGGTTTATTGTGAAGGCAATCGGGAAATTGTTTAGTGGAGAGCTTTCATTTTCTAGTTTGGCTGGGCCAATTTCAATTGCCCAAGGTGCAGGCGCATCTTCTAACGCGGGTGTGATTTATTTCTTAAGTTTTCTCGCATTAATCAGTGTTAATTTAGGCATAATGAATTTATTTCCGTTGCCAGTTTTAGATGGTGGACATCTTGTATTTTTGGCGGCGGAAGCTATCAAAGGAAGACCTGTTTCAGAACGGGTACAAAATTTAAGTTATCGTATAGGGCTCACAATCTTGTTAATTGAAACAATTTTTGTGCTTTTTAATGATTTCTTACGTTTATAACTATTGTTTTTTATAGGATAAGTGGACAGTTTGATGATGTTAAAGCTTTCCAAGATGGCGACGCATTAGTTGTGAGCGTTATTGCGAAACCAATCATTTCTGAAGTGAATATTAAAGGCAACTCAGCTGTTCCTACGGAAGCACTGAAACAAAATCTTGATGCAAATGGATTAAAGAGCGGTGAGGTGCTAAATCGTGCGAAGTTAGAAGGGTTTGCTCAAAGCTTAAGAGAACATTATAAGAGCGTAGGTCGCTATAATGCGAAAGTTGAGCCTATCGTGACGACTTTACCCAATAACCGTGCAGAAATAACCCTTCAAATTGATGAAGATGATACAGCAAAACTTCGTTCAGTGACTTTTAATGGAAATGAAGCGATTTCTAGCAGCAAATTACAAGAACAAATGGAGCTTCAACCGGATGCTTGGTGGAAACTTTGGGGTAATAAGTTTGATGGTTCTCAGTTTGAGAAAGATATCCAAACTATCCAAGATTACTACCAAAATAATGGTTACGCAAAAGCGAAAGTGACTAAAACAGATGTTCAGTTAAATGAAGAGCATACCAAAGCAGATATCACTATTGATGTAAGTGAAGGCGAAAAATACAATTTAAGTTCTGCTCGTATTGTCGGTAACTTAGGTGGTATGGCTGATGAATTGCAACCATTATTAGGTGAACTTCACTTAAACGATACGTTCAGCCGTGCGGATGTGCAAAATGTTGAAAGCTTAATTAAAGATAAATTAGGTGAACGTGGTTACGGTAGTGCAACGGTTAATGCTGTACCAACTTTTGATGATGCGAATAAAACATTAGCATTAACCTTTGTGGTTGATGCCGGACGTCGTTTATCTGTACGTCAAGTTCGTTTTGAAGGTAATACCGTTTCTGCAGATAGTACATTGCGTCAAGAAATGCGTCAGCAAGAAGGAACTTGGTATAACTCACAATTAGTTGAGTTAGGTAAAGTGCGTTTAGATAGAACAGGTTTCTTTGAGAGTGTAGAAAATCGTGTTGAACCAATCCAAGGTTCTAATGATGAAGTCGATGTCGTATATAAAGTAAGAGAACGTAATACCGGTAGCATTAACTTTGGTATCGGTTATGGTACAGAAAGTGGTATTAGCTATCAAGCTAGTGTGAAACAAGATAACTTCTTGGGAACAGGCGCGGCGGTAAGTCTAGGTGGTACACGTAATGACTATGGTACAAGTGTAAACTTGGGTTATACAGAACCATACTTTACTAAAGATGGAGTAAGTTTAGGTGGAAACGTATTCTATGAAACTTACGATAACTCGAAAAGTGATACTTCATCAACCTATAAACGTACTACTTATGGCGGTAACATGACATTAGGATTCCCAGTTAATGAGAATAACTCATATTACGTGGGATTAGGTTATACTTATAATAAAATCAGTAACTTCGCGTATGAATACAACCGTGATTTATACATGAAGTCAATGAATTTGACTGGAAACTCAATCAAAACTAATGATTTTGATTTCTCATTTGGTTGGAATTACAACAGCCTAAACCGTGGCTATTTCCCAACTAAAGGGGTGAAAGCAAGTTTAGGTGGCCGTATCACCATTCCAGGATCTGATAATAAATATTATAAATTAAGTGCTGATCTTCAAGGTTTCTACCCATTAGATCGTGATCATCGCTGGGTATTATCTGGAAAAGCAACTGCTTCTTATGCAAATGGCTTAGGTGGTAAACGTGTACCGTTCTATCAACTTTATACGGCGGGTGGTATCGGTTCATTACGTGGTTTTGCTTATGGTGCAGTAGGTCCTAATGCGATTTATCAAGACAAATATGGCCAATGGTATCAAAGTACTGATGTCGTTGGTGGTAACGCGATGGCTACAGCAAGCGTGGAACTTATTGTTCCAACCCCATTTGTTGGAGATAAAAGCCAAAATAGCGTAAGAACCTCACTTTTCGTTGATGCTGCGAGTGTTTGGAATACAAAATGGAAATCAGATAAAGAAGGCTTAAAATCATCTCCTGTTTATGCAACATTACCTGATTACAGCAAAGCAGGTCGAATCCGTGCATCGACTGGTGTAGCTTTCCAATGGCAATCACCAATCGGACCATTGGTATTCTCTTACGCGAAACCAATCAAAAAATATGAAAATGATGATGTAGAACAATTCCAATTTAGTATTGGTGGTTCTTTCTAATAAATTGAACTTTTACGTTCTATTTAAGTCAAAATCTTCGTTCTGTGTCAGTGAGTTAGCTGACACAGAAATATTTACTAAACTAATTTAAGGAAATTCAAATATGAAAAACGTAGTAAAAGTTACCGCACTTTCTTTAGGTCTTGCACTTGCATCAGGTTTTGCTGCTGCAGATGAAAATATCGCATTCATCAATGCGGGTTACTTATTCCAAAACCACCCGGATCGTCAAGCTGTAGCAGATAAGTTAGATGCAGAATTCAAACCAATGGCGGACAAACTTGCTGCAAGTAAGAAAGAAATTGATGACAAAATCGTAGCATCTCGTAAAAAAGTAGAAGCAAAAGTGGCTGCTTTACAAAAAGATGCACCTCGTTTACGTCAAGCTGAAATTCAAAAGCGCCAAGAAGAAATTACTAAATTTGGTTCAGATGAAGAAGCTGCATTAAATAAATTAATGGAAGAGCAAGATAGAAAAGTGGCAGAGTTCCAAGAGTTAAACGAAAAACGTCAAACTGAAGAGCGTGGTAAATTATTAGAAAGCATTCAAGTTGCGACTAATAACTTAGCAAAAGCAAAAGGTTATACTTATGTTTTAGATGCTAACTCTGTAGTATTTGCGGTAGATGGTAAAGATATTACTGAAGAAGTATTAAAATCTATTCCAGCAACTGAAAAAGCAGCGCCAGCAAAAACTGAAGAGAAAAAATAATAGGTTCTCATAATGCAAAAATCCTATTCTTTACAGGAATTAGCAGCAAAAGTCGGCGGTACCCTTCGCGGTAACGCCGACGTTGTCGTTAATAATATTGCCGCATTGTCAAAAGCAGAACCTAACCAACTTACCTTCATTTCTAATGCAAAATTTCGCCCTTTATTAGCTGAATCTAAAGCGGGTATTCTTGTCGTGTCAGAAACGGATGTGGAATTTTGCTCACCTGAAAGTAATTTACTTATCGTTAAAGATCCTTATGTTGCTTATGCAGTATTAGCTCAATATATGGATACCACTCCGAAAGCTGCTCAAAATATCCACCCAAGTGCGGTTATTTCTGAAAAAGCTTCAATTGGTGAAAATGTATCAATTGGTGCAAATGCCGTTATTGAAGAAGGGGTTGTATTAGGCGATAACGTGATTATTGGCGCGGGTTGTTTTGTGGGGAAATTCACAAAAATTAGCGCGGGTACACAGCTTTGGGCAAACGTAAGTGTTTATCATGAAGTAGAAATTGGGCAAAATTGCTTAATTCAATCAGGTGCAGTTATTGGTAGTGATGGCTTTGGCTATGCGAATGATCGTGGCCGTTGGGTGAAAATCCCACAAGTTGGGCAAGTGATTATTGGTAATAATGTCGAAATCGGTGCTTGTACTTGTATTGACCGTGGTGCCTTAGACGCGACAGTCATTGAAGATAACGTCATCATTGATAACCTTTGTCAAATAGCCCATAACGTTCATATTGGCACGGGCACAGCGGTGGCTGGCGGTGTAATTATGGCGGGTAGCTTAAAAGTCGGTCGTTATTGTTTAATTGGCGGAGCAAGTGTGATTAATGGTCACATGGAAATCTGCGATAAAGTAACGGTGACAGGCATGGGTATGGTGATGCGCCCAATTACTGAACCAGGTGTGTACTCATCGGGTATTCCATTGCAAACCAATAAAGAGTGGCGAAAAACAGCCGCACTTACCTTGGGAATTGATGGTATGAATAAACGATTGAAAGCCCTTGAGAAAAAACTTGGCTAAGATTTTAAAACGTACCTTAGGGTGCGTTTTATTTTTATACAGAAATATCGTATAATCTCAATGTTTTATTATTATTTATTTTAAAGGTATTAGACGTGTCAGAGAATCAAGTAAGTAAAGTGATTGAAGCAAAAGAAATTATGACCTTATTGCCACATCGTTATCATGAATTAAAAGGTGGCGAATTATTCTATTTCGCAGGTATTGATGAAGCGCGTTTCAAACGCCCAGTATTACCTGGAGATCAAATGGAATTGAACGTTCAAGTGATTAAAGAACGTCGTGGTATTACAGCATTCACAGGTATTGCAACCGTAAACGGTGAAGTAGCTTGTGAAGCTAAATTAATGTGTGCTCGTCGATAATTAAAGAAAATTAAGGGGTAAGTATGATCCACCCAAGTGCAAAAATTCACCCGACCGCGCTTGTTGCTGATGGCGCAGTTATTGGCGAAGACGTTGTTATCGGTCCTTTCTGTATTATTGAAGGGAGCGTTGAGATTAAAGCGCGTACCGTTTTAAATTCTCACATTGTCGTGAAAGGCGACACCGTGATTGGTGAAGATAACCAGATTTATCAATTCGCCAGTATTGGTGAAGTCAACCAAGATTTAAAATATAAGGGCGAAGCAACAAAAACCATTATTGGTAATGGCAACCTTATTCGTGAACATGTGACGATTCACCGTGGTACTATCCAAGGTGGTGGTGTAACACGTATTGGTAACAACAACTTATTGATGATCAATGTCCACATTGCCCACGATTGCCAAATCAAAAATAACTGTATTTTGGCAAACAATGCAACCCTTGCAGGTCACGTTGAATTAGATGATTTTGTTATTGTAGGTGGTATGTCTGCGATCCATCAATTTGTGATCGTCGGTGCACACGTAATGTTAGGTGGTGGCTCTATGGTTAGCCAAGATGTGCCGCCTTATGTGATGGCACAAGGTAACCATGCGCAACCTTTCGGTGTAAACCTTGAGGGATTAAAACGTCGTGGTTTTGATAAACCAACTATGCATGCTATCCGTAATGTTTATAAAATGATTTACCGTAGCGGTAAAACCCTTGAAGAAGTATTGCCGGAAATTGAACAAATTGCGCAAACTGAATCTGCAATTAGTTTCTTTGTGGAATTCTTCAAACGTTCTACCCGTGGCATTATTCGTTAATTAACGTTTCTTTTCTCATTAAGAGAAAATGATGAATAACAAAGAGACCGCACTATGATTTGTTCAAAGTGCGGTCGTTTTTTAGGATAAATTTAATGATAAAAGAAAATCCGACTATTGCAATTGTTGCCGGTGAAGTGTCTGGTGATATTCTTGGTGCAGGTCTCATTCAAGCGCTTAAACGCCACTATCCGCAAGCTAAGTTTGTCGGGATTGGCGGAGAGAGAATGATTGCTCAAGGTTTTGAAAGCTTTTTTGATATGGAAGAGCTCTCAGTCATGGGGTTAGTAGAGGTACTCAAACATTTACCTCGATTGCTAAAAATTCGTCGCAGTATCATCGACCAACTCTCTGACATTAAACCTGATGTATTTATCGGTATTGATGCACCGGATTTTAATCTTACTGTTGAACTGAAATTAAAAGAAAAAGGGATTAAAACCATTCATTATGTGAGTCCATCTGTATGGGCTTGGCGTCAAAATCGTATTTACAAAATTGCCAAAGCAACTCATCAAGTATTGGCTTTTCTTCCTTTTGAAAAAGCTTTTTATGATCGTTTTAATGTGCCTTGCCGTTTTATTGGCCATACCATGGCGGATGCGATTCCATTAAAACCAAATAGAACGGAAGCTTGCCAGACCTTAGGTATTGATGAAAAAGGACGTTATCTTGCCATTTTAGTTGGGAGTCGGGGGAGCGAAGTTGGGTTTCTTTCAGAACCATTTCTAAAAACCGCTTTGTTATTAAAAGAAAAATATCCAGACCTGCAGTTTTTAGTCCCTTTAGTGAATGAAAAGCGTCGCCAGCAATTTGAGGAAATAAAGGCTCAGATTGCTCCTGATCTTGATATGCATTTAATTGATGGTAAAGCACGCCAAGTGATGATTGCTGCCGAAGCAACTTTACTAGCTTCAGGTACCGCTGCACTTGAAGCGATGTTGTGTAAATCGCCAATGGTGGTAGGGTATCGAATGAAACCTTTCACGCATTTTTTGGCAAAACGATTGGTCAAAACAAAATATATTTCATTGCCTAATTTGTTAGCGGATGAAATGCTGGTGCCAGAAATGATTCAAGAAGATTGCGAACCGCAAAAATTAGCAGAACAACTTTCGCAGTATTTGGGTGATGACGAAAGTGCGGTCAAATCTCGCAGTGTTTTAATTCAACGTTTTACTGAATTACATAAATTAATTCAATGTGATGCGGACAGCCAAGCCGCACAAGCTGTGATTGATTTGTTGGAGCAAAAACATGACTGATTTTGTTTATCCTGAAGGTTATCAACTATTTGCTGGGGTGGATGAAGTAGGCCGAGGCCCTTTAGTTGGCGCAGTTGTCACGGCTGCAGTGATCTTAGATCCGAATAACCAGATTGCTGGTTTAGCAGATTCTAAAAAGCTCAGTGAGAAAAAACGTCTTGCACTCGCAGCAGAAATTAAAGAGAAAGCCTTAGCTTGGGCAATGGGACGAGCTGAGCCAGCTGAGATTGATGAATTAAATATTCTTCATGCCTCGATGTTAGCCATGGATCGAGCAGTAAAAGCCTTAAAAATTCAACCGCACTTTGTATTGGTAGATGGCAATCGTATTCCGCCTAACCTTGGTTTACCAGCTCAAGCGGTAGTGAAAGGGGATTCACTTGTGGCGGAAATTAGTGCCGCCTCTATTTTGGCAAAAGTCGCACGCGATCAGGAAATGGAAGAATTAGATAAAAAGTATCCTGAATATGCTTTTGCTCAACATAAAGGGTATCCAACCAAATTACACTTGGAAAAATTAGCGGAACTGGGCCCTTTACCAGAGTATCGTCGAAGTTTTTCACCTGTGAAGAAAGCGCTAGGCATAGAAGACTAGCGAGCTTGAAAGATTTTAAGATTGAAGGATAGCGTATGAATACCATTTTTGAGCATGCACTTTGGGTGAGTCCATTGTTTTGGACATTAATACTGCTTGGTGCGGCCATTATTTTATTTGTACATAATAAAATTCGTATGGATGTGGTGGCATTATTGGTGATGCTCTCCTTTTATCTAAGCGGTATTCTCAGTATTCAAGAGATTTTGGTTGGTTTTAGTGATCCTAATATTATCCTCATTGCTTTACTCTTCATTGTAGGGGAAAGCTTGGTTCGGACAGGAATTGCTTATCGTGTGAGTGACGGCATCTTGAAAGTTGCGGGAAATAGTGAAGCTAAAGTGCTTATTTTACTGATGTTTTCAGTGGCTGGATTAGGTGCATTTATGAGTTCTACTGGCGTGGTTGCGGTGTTTATTCCTGTTGTGATTATGATTTGCCGTCAAATGAATATTTCCCCAAAACGATTAATGATGCCATTAAGCGTAGCGGGATTAATCAGTGGGATGATGACGTTAATCGCGACAGCCCCTAACCTTGTGGTGAATGCGGAATTAGTGAAAGATACGAATCTTCGTCTTGAGTTTTTTGATTTCACACCAATCGGATTGTTGATCTTAGTGCTAGGCATGGGTTATATGCTTATTGCCCGTCGATGGCTTTCTGATAATAACGATGAAAGCAATCAAGATACCCTGCAAAGCTCTATGAATGAGCTAATTAATGAATATGGTTTGAAAGATCGTACCAAACGTTTGGTGGTGAAAAGCACTTCTCCTTTCGTAGGTAAAACCTTAGATCAGCTTCATTTGCGTTCTAGCTATCAACTAAATGTGTTGGCGATTGAGCGTTGGAAGCATTTCCGTCCAAGTTACATTATGCCTCTTGGCACATCAGAGATAAAAGCAAAAGATATTCTCATGGTGGATTTGGAACGCTGTGATTTTAATTTCGATATGTTTTGCCAAGAGTTTCATTTAGAACCTGCCGAAATCAAATCACAATCGTTTGATCAGCAGGCACGTTCCATTGGAATGGCTGAGTTAATTATTGTGCCAAACTCAGCCTGTATTGGTAAAACGACTGCTGAGTTACAATTCCGTACTAAATATGGGTTGAATGTAGTTGGGATTAAGCGAGATGGGGTAGTGGTGAGTGATGCCTTTAAAGAAAAATATCGCTCAGGTGATTTGCTTTTAGTGATTGGCGATTGGCGTCTTATTCAAGCGATGCGTGATCGTCGGAAAGATTTCCTTGTATTGAATTATCCGAAAGAAATGGCGCGTGCCGTACCAGCTCAACGTCAAGCACCACTAGCCTTACTATCCATTTTAACTATGGTGGTATTAATGGTTTCAGGCATCGTGCCGAATGTTGTAGCGGCTTTAATTGGCTGTTTAATGCTAGCTTATTTCCGCTGTGTTGATGCGAAAAGTGCTTATGACTCCATTCAATGGCCGAGCCTTATTCTGATTATCGGAATGATGCCATTTTCAACCGCACTTCAAAAAACAGGTGGAGTTGAGTTTGCAGTGAAATGGCTGACTCAAATCATTGATGGATGGGGAATGTATCCTGTATTGATTGTGCTCTTTATTTTTTGTGCATTAGTCGGATTGTTTATATCGAATACTGCCACTGCAATTTTGATGGCACCTATTGCGATTTCTCTCGCAACCCAGCTTAATGTGTCTCCAGTGCCATTTGCAATGGTCGTGGCGATTGCGGCTTCAGCTGCATTTATGACTCCAGTATCTTCTCCGGTGAATACCATGGTAGTGGGACCTGGTGGCTATAAATTTGCTGACTTTATTAAAATTGGCGTGCCTTTTACCTTAATTGTTATGTTGGTAACTGTTTTTATTGTGCCAACACTATTTCCATTTTAAATGAAAAGAGCGGTCAGTTTTGAGGTTAAATTTTTACTGCTGTCGTAATTTATAAAGCATTTGCATTATGTATTTGGAATAGAAAATGAATATTTATTGCCTTGTCTTTGATGACTATGAAACGTTAGATTTAATGGGTTCTGTTGAGTTTTTAGCAAGAGTCCCTAATGTTAAGCTTCACTATGTATCCCAAGTTGGTGGATTAATTCGTAGTAAGCAAGGATTTTATATTGAAACAGAAAAGCTAGAACATTTATTACCTCATAGTGTGTTATTGGTTGTTGGTGGACAGGGAACTCGTCAGTTAGTAAACGATGAACAATTTATTAATCAGCTTGGTAAATGGATTGATGAGTCAGAGATTTGTCTCAGTGTTTGTACAGGTTCAGCATTATTGGCTTGTACGGGGCGATTAGATAGTTTAAAAGCGACTTCTAATAAAAAATCTTTTGAATGGGTAAAACAATGTCGCCCAGCTGTAAAATGGCAGCCCGTTGCAAGATGGGTGAAAGATGGCAAGTTTTACACTTCATCAGGCGTTTCTGCTGGTATGGATATGGCGCTTGGGTTTATTGCTGATTATTATGGCAGTGACTTGGCTCAAGACATTGCTAACCACACCGAATATCATTGGCAAAGTGAGCCTAGCCTTGATGATTTTGCTGGAATATACAGATAATAAGTAAAAGATTAAATTTTCTTTAATCTAAAAAAAGAGCGGTCAAAAATACAAAGAGTTTTGACCGTTATTTATATTAAAATTCCTGATGAATTTACTATACTATTGTTTTGTTTTTTGTTATGCTACCTTGTATCATCCTGGATGATAAATAGTGATTATCTTTTATTTTTAACCGCTTAGTCGAGGAATTCCTTTATGAGAAAAGTAACGCTTTCTGCACTAGCTATAGCACTTGCTATGGGATTATCTGCTTGTTCATCGAGCCAAGAAGAGAGTTATGACCCATCTTCTAATAATGTTTCAACTTTCCAACCGAATAAATCTTCATCAGAGAATAATTCGGCAAACCAATCTTCATCAGAAAATGATTCAGCAAATCAAACAAACGAATCAAATAACCAAAACCAATCAACCCAACCTCACTTGACAATAATTGAAAGAGGACCGGCAAGTAAAGGGCACCCATCAACAGCAAAAGATAATGCGATTCCAACAACCGGTAAATTTAATGGAATTGCTTATGAATTTAGCAGCCGTTATGACAGTGACAAAATTGCGAATCCAAAAGTACATCAATTATCAACGGATAATATCTACGTGTTAAACGTTAATGGTAAACGCATTGATATTGCACCAGAGGGTGTAAATCCAGCGTATACTTATGTGGATAAGGATGGAGAAATTCATTTAAGTACAGGGGCTTTTGTTAATGGTGTCGTTTTCCAAGACAGTATGCAAAATGGGATTTATCAAAACCAAAAAGATGGAAAAACCTACGTTTATATCCAAGGTGAACTTACTCCGACAGATAATATTCCGAAAACCGGCAAAGTGCGTTATCTTGGCATAAGTAGCTACCATGTGAATAATGATACACTACGTGAAGGTGCTCTTGATAATCTTTATGGCGCGCCTCCAAGATTTGGTATTGTAGGTGTTGATATGACGGCAAATTTTGAAGATAAAACGGTTGCTGGCCACCTAGTTCATGCCAGTGCAGCGAAGAATGATAATGTACTCGCTGAATTAGAGGGAACTATCTCTGGAAACCAATTCAGTGGTACAAAAAATGATACAAAACTGCAAGGCGCATTCTTTGGTGAAAATGCTAATGAAATGGGTGGCGTTTATATCAATGAGAAAGAAGGTTTTAGTGGTGCATTTAGTGCGAGACATGAATGGTAGTTAAGTGTCGTTAATCATGTTTTAATGAATGTTAATAAAAAAGAGCGGTCAAAATTGACCGCTCTTTTTATACCTCAGCGAGATTATTTATTTAATTTCGCTTTGTAAGTTGGGTTCATTAAGTTTTCTACAGAAAGGATATCATCCAATTGTTCTGCTGTTAATAAACCTTTTTCTAATACGACTTCACGCACGCCTTTACCGGTTTGAGCACAGATTTTACCCACTAAGTCGCCATTGTGGTGGCCGATAAATGGATTTAAGTAAGTCACGATACCGATTGAGTTAAATACATAGTTTTCACAAATTTCTTTGTTTACAGTAATACCGTCTACACATTTATCGCGTAAGTTCACGCAAGCATTGGTTAAGATGTCGATAGATTCAAACATTGCTTGACCAATCACTGGCTCCATTACGTTT
>JAGZXE010000050.1:0-9903 GCA_018378615.1 Parahaemophilus parainfluenzae | reverse complement strand
AGAAGAAATGATGTTACCGTTACCGATATCAATGTGTACGATTGCGTTCACAGAACCAGTTTCGATTGATTTTACAGTACCTTTAAGTTGGTTTCTTGCACTAATTTTCATTTAGCATTTCCTTATGTTTGAGTTAAAAAGAGTAGACATTATATAGGTAAATATATAAGTTGAAAATACTACTTAATAGGTGATAAACCTTTCAAGATTTGCTCGGCATTTTCTTTGCTTAAGTCATAGCCATAATATTTTTTATAGAAAGCTTGCGTTTTTTCCACCATATTTAAATCTTTAAATTGTTCAGGGTGGAATAGCTGAGCTGCCCAAAGAATTTGTAAGGCCTCTTCTGCGCTATAGCGATCCCATGGGAACGTGCCGGTTGGATTCGCATAAATACGATTATTTTTAACCGCACTTATAGACTGCCATGCAGGATCGCCTTTGATTTTATCTATCGCTGCTTGCGCTTTATTGCCGCTGCTGCCAATGATGATCACATCCGGATTGGCTTGCAAAATAGCTTCCATGGTAACCGTGATCATATTGGCTTCATCTGGTAATACGCTTTTACCGCCGGCTAATTTAATCCATTCGCCGATCATGGATTTTCCACCGTCAATCATCAATAAGTCAGAGCCTTTAGTGATATGTAACACCGTAGGGTGCTTTTCATCTTTGAGACCTTTAAGACGATTTTCCACAAATTGAATATTGTCTTCTAATTCTTTGATATAGCTTTCTGCGATTTCAGGCGCTTTATCGCCTAAGACTTCAGCAGTAATCCTTACGGTTTTCTTCAATCCATCAAAAAAACGGCGAAGTCTATTCTTATATCATGTGGTGCAAGGCTTGCTCCTTTCGATATTCAGGAGCTTAGAGACTTGATGAAGGAAGATGAACTTGAGCTTGATACTCTTGGCGATAGAAAGACAGCGCTCTTTGTTATTATCTCTGATACAGATGATACCTTTAATTTTGTGGTGTCTATTATGTACTCGCAGTTATTTAACTTGCTTTGTGATAAGGCGGATGATGAATATGGAGGACGATTACCTGTTCATGTAAGGTGCTTGCTTGATGAGTTTGCAAACATTGGCTTAATTCCGAAGTTCGAGAAGTTAATAGCGACAATCCGTTCAAGAGAGATTTCGGCAAGCATTATTTTGCAAGCACAATCTCAGTTAAAGGCAATTTACAAGGATAATGCAGATACCATTGTAGGTAACTGTGATAGTACCTTGTTTCTTGGAGGTAAAGAGAAAACTACACTTAAAGAACTATCTGAAACACTGGGTAAAGAAACCATAGACCTATATAACACATCGGAAACAAGATCCAATGCCAACAGTTATGGACTGAATTACCAAAAGACAGGAAAGGAGCTGATGAGTCAGGATGAGATAACTGTTATGGATGGCAGTAAATGTATTTTTCAGCTTCGAGATGTCAGACCGTTTTTGTCAGACAAATTCGATATTACAAAGCACAAAAATTACAAGCTCTTGGAAGACTATGATAAAAAGAATGTGTTTGATATTGAAGAATACATCAGAAGAAAAGGTAAAGTTAAGATGAATAGAAATACAGTAATTACAAGATTGTAATATTTTCTATTATAGCTTTATGTGACATGGGTATATTTGGCATAATAGAATAAATTAGAATTTATAGGAGGTAACGATGAACAAGATTACTTGTATTTGTTTAGGTGTTAACGATATGGAAAGGTCAATCAAGTTTTATAGAGACGGTTTAGGATATAAGACTGATTGTACAGAAAATAATCCGCCGGTATGTTTTTTTGATACTCTGGGAACAAAGTTCGAATTATTTCCTTTGGAACAATTAGCAAAAGATATTAATGAAAATAATCCACCAAAAGGAAATGGATTTTCTGGGATTACATTAGCTTACAATGTTGAACATAAAGAAGATGTAGATAATGTGATTGAATTAGTAAGAAAAGCAGGTGGGGAAATTGTAAAAGAGCCACAGGAAGTTTTCTGGGGTGGATATCATGCGTATTTTTCGGATCCAGATGGATACTATTGGGAAGTTTCATGGGGACCGCATTTTCAATTTGATGAAAATGGATTGCTGAAATTTTGAGGATAAATAGGAAAAGAGTATGGCTTCAAGTAAAGAATATTTAGATTTTATTTTAGAACAATTATCCGATTTGAAAGAAATAACATATCGTGCAATGATGGGTGGATATATAATTTATTATCGTGGAAAAATTGTTGGTGGAATTTATAGTGATAGATTTTTAGTGAAGCCTGTAAAATCTGCAATAGAATATATGGAAAATGCAATATATGAATTGCCATATGATGGAGCAAAGGAAATGTTATTGGTAGATGATTTAGATAACAAGGAGTTTTTAACTGGTTTAATTAATGCAATGTATGATGAATTACCTGCACCAAAACCAAAGAAAAAGAAATAATAAAATCCCAGTTTGTCGAACTGAATATAAGGATATTAAAGACGATAGAAAAGTAACATCTATCGTCTTTTTTAATGCCTATTTTCAATTTATATTGCGATCAATAAATAGGAAAAACTCGCAGAGAAGCTAACTAGTATTTCAAATGCCGCTCACGAGGTAAACGAAGATTAAAAATAATGTTGTTTTGCACATCACTGACATTATTACCAATCAGACTTTGCACTACATCCTCAAGCGGAATTGCAAAACGCCCCCAAGAGAGCGAGCAAAAAATCAGCCCAATAAGTAGGCAAAGTAAAAGAGGAAAGGTAAGGGAGAATTTATTCATACACTCAAAATTCATTGTTTTTATAAGTATATAGCGATTGTGTTTTTTTGTATATAGCGAAATTTGAGTAAAAAAATAACCGCACTTTATCGTGCGGTTACGTTATTTTATAAGCATTTAGCTGGTTTTGGCAGACCCGCCAGTTTGGTTGCTTGCTTAGCAGGTCCGTCAGGAAAGAGTCGTTGCAAATAGCGACTATTACCTTTATCGGCACCTAATTTTTCTGACATGGCTTTTACCAGCATTCTAATTGCAGGGGAGGTGTTATATTCTTGATAGAAATCACGCACAAAATAAATCACTTCCCAGTGAGCGTCGGTCAGTTCTACACCTTCTAGCTGAGCGATGTGTTTTGCTACATCCTCATTCCAATCAGCCATATTAAGTAAATAGCCAAAAGCGTCGGTTTCGATTTGTTTTCCTTGTACGGTAATCATATTAATTTACTTCTTTAAAGCTGATCATTTCATTATCAGAGTAGTCAGACGCATCTTCATCATCAAATTTCATTGGTTCGATGCGTTCTTCATCAAATGCGGTATCCCCTTCAATGCCATCAAGTGATTGGCCATGTTTAATACCTTTGAAATCGAAGAGTTTTGGGTCACACAAGTGTGACAACGTAATGTTTTGCATCGCACTAAACATGGTTTCTAAGCGACCTGGATATTGACGGTCCCAAGTATTCAGCATTTCTTTCACGACTTGACGTTGTAAATTAGGTTGAGAACCACATAAATTACAAGGGATAATTGGAAATTCTTTGGCTACGGCATATTTTTCAATATCTTTTTCTTTACAATAAGCCAATGGACGAATCACGATTTGCTTGCCGTCATCTGAAATTAATTTCGGTGGCATCGATTTTAATTTTCCACCGTAGAACATATTCAGAAACAGGGTAGCCAGCATATCATCACGATGGTGTCCAAGTGCAATTTTTGTTGCGCCAAGTTCAGTTGCCGTACGGTATAAAATACCACGGCGTAGACGAGAGCAGAGAGAACACGTTGTTTTACCTTCAGGGATTTTCTCTTTTACGATGCCATAAGTATTTTCTTCAACGATTTTATAATCCACACCAATACTTTGCAGATATTCAGGTAAAACATGCTCCGGAAAACCAGGTTGTTTTTGGTCTAAATTGACGGCTACGATATCAAATTTAATCGGTGCGCTTTGTTGTAAATTTAACAAAATATCGAGAAGCGTATAGCTGTCTTTACCACCAGAAAGACAAACCATCACTTTATCACCATCTTCAATCATGCCAAAATCAGCAATTGCATTGCCTACATTACGGCGAAGACGTTTTTGCAGTTTATTGAAATTATAAGTCTGTTTTTTATCTTGGTTTTGTTCTGTCATATTGATTTACTTTAGCTAATAAAAAAGCCCTGAATAACTTCAGAGCTTATAAATTCTGTGGTGCCTAGGGTCGGACTCGAACCGACACGGTTATTCACCGGCGGATTTTGAATCCGCTGCGTCTACCAATTTCGCCACCCAGGCATTTGGGTTGTTCTGAATTATACGTTTATCTTACTTCGTTGCAAGTAAAATTTCATTAAAAACGTGTGGTTGTTTTAAATTTCATCAACTTGTATTCAAAGATGAAAGGTAAGTTTAAAATAATTTGATACGTTGTCACAATTTATGAGTAAAATAAAAGCTTAGTATTTCTACTAAGCTTTATGATTATCTAATTAAGCGGTTTGACCAGCAAGGTTACCTAAATCTTTATCGATTAAGAATAAGCCTTTGCCATCTTCGCCAAGAAGATTTAATTTGTCTAAAATACCGCTGAATAATTTCTCTTCTTCGTGTTGTTCTGCAACATACCATTGTAAGAAATTGAATGCAGAGTAGTCTTTTTCTTCAAAAGTTTTACCCACTAATTCATTGATTTTACTTGTGATCAATTTTTCGTGTTTGTAAGTTAATTCAATGATTTCTTTTAATGATTTGTACTCATGCGCTGGCGCTTCAATTGCAGTGATTACCGCTAATGCACCAGTTTCATTCAAATAAGTGAATAATTTACGCATGTGTTGCATTTCTTCTGCAGCGTGAGCTGATAAGAATTTAGCTGCACCTTCAAAACCGTTTTGTTCGCACCATGCACTCATTTGTAAGTAAAGGTTTGAAGAGTAGAACTCAAGGTTCATTTGATCATTTAATAATTTGATTACGTTTGTTGATAACATTTTGTATTCTCCTTCTAAAATTATAATGTTGCTAAATCACGATCGATAAAGTAAAGCGAACGACCGTCTTCACCTACCAAGTTAAATTTATCAATAATGCTATTGAATAATTTTTCTTCTTCGTGTTGTTCTGCAACGTACCATTGTAAGAAGTTAAAAGTAGAATAGTCTTTGTTTGCAAAAGTCACTTCAACTAATTCATTAATTTTAGAAGTAACGAGTTTTTCATGTTCAAGTGTGGTTTCAAATACTTCTTTAAGTGATTTGTAGTCATTCTTAGGTGCATCAATTTTACCTAAAAGTGGCATACCACTTGTTTCACTCACATATTTGAATAATTTTTGCATATGTTCTAATTCTTCATCAGCATGACGAAGTAAAAATGCTGCAGCACCTTCGTAACCGTGTTTGCTACACCAAGAACTCATTTGTAAATAAACATTAGAAGAGTAGAACTCTAAATTGATTTGTTCATTTAACTTATCTGCGATTGCTTTATTAAGCATAACCAACTCCTTTCCTTATTTAAGTAGAGATTAAAAATAAAAACAAGACTGCTTAACTTGTCATCGGTGTGCATTCTAATTCCGTAAATGAGAATAGTCAAGTATTTTTTTAAAATTATTTTTATAAGTCGCTAATAATAAAAGAAAAATCAATGTTAATTATTCTCATTTATGTAACATGTGTAAAATAAATTCTCATTATCAGATCAAGAATGATGAAATCTTCTGAATTGATGTACGCAATTGTATTCAGAATTCACGTAGCGTTATCTCAAAATTTCATTCTAATTTAATTATTCCATCACAAAGACATCCATTTATTTCTTCTATATCCATAAGCCGAAACTCACCTTATTTTGACCAATGCAATGAAATAGGATAGTCACCCATATTGAGTTGTGACATATTTACATATTTAATTTAACATAATATACATTATGCGAAATCAATTACAGGGTTAGTAAAGGCTACGTATTAATAAGATCACAGAGTTATGCACAGGTCACGAATATCACTCAAACGATGCAAAATCTAGTCTCCCAACACTTTGCAATAAGATGAAATAATGATTTATACACTCTAAAGTTGTTATGTAAGGAAAAAATAAAGAAGTTTATATGTATCAAATGATGACAACGCTACGTGAATTCTGCGTTATTTTATGAGATGGATATCATCAGATTAAAAAAAGAAAAACGTAAATCTCAGGGATTAAGATTTACGTTTTTGATGAATGGTATTTGTGTGACTATGTCACGATATGTATAAGGTTAAGATAACAGTTTTGCTCCGTATTCATAAACCTGTTGCAGTAAATTCAGTTTAGTTGGATTATCCGAATATTCCTCTGCTAATCGTTGTAAACTTTCCTCAAATTTAACCGCACTTTGTTCTAATTTACGTTGGCGATATTTTTGCCATTTGATTTGCTCAGCACGATTTAGGGTTTTGTAGAAATGTCTTGCACGATAATGGAATAACAATTCAGGAATTCGTTTATCTTCAAATGCTAAACCATGAACAGCTAATTTTTCAGGTGGTAAATCACGTAAAATAGCCATATTGTTTTTATCGGCATTGCTAAAGAAACCGTTATAAAGCTCCGTTTCTACATTATCGCTCGGCTCAAATTCGCGTTCTTCTGAGAAGATTTCAATAACTTTCTCGCGAATATCTAAGGATTGGCGCAATTTTGCTAAATTATCTAAGCAATGTTGTCTGTCTATCCCTAAACGAGCTGCATTTTCTGGCAGTAACGTTTTTGCAGGCGCCAAAATTGGGCATTTATTAATATGAACTAATTTTAATGGAACTGATGAAACTCCCCTTTCTTCTAACTCGCTTTTCTTGGTATATAAATCTTGTCGCAAATCAACCGCACTTTTACTGAGTAAATTATCAATATCACCTGATAAATCACAGACGATTACGGCATTTTGATTAGTTGGATGCCATGCTAATGGTGCCACCCAAGCACAATTGCCACGATAATTCCCTAGCATACCCGAAACGTGCACTAATGGTGTCATTTCCGCGGTATCAATTAGCTTCTCAATTTCCTTTTTACCTCTATGTTCAAAGAAGAATTGAAATAATTTAGGCTGCTTTTCTTTGATTAATTTAGCCATGGCAATAGTTGCATACACATCCGCCATCGCATCATGGGCATTTTCATGCTCAATACCATTTGCTTTGGTTAGTTTTTCTAAGCGAAAGCTTGGCATACCATCATCGTCATAAGCCCAATTAATTCCCTCTGGACGCAAAGCATAGCAGGCTCGTACCAAATCCAGTAAATCCCAACGAGAATTGCCATTTTTCCAGCTATATTCATAGGGATCGATGAAGTTACGGTAAAAGGTATAACGCGTCATTTCATCGTCATAACGAATGTTGTTGTAACCCATCACACAAGTATTAGGTTGTGAAAACTCAGCTAGAATTTTTGCGGCAAATTCAGGTTCAGGAATTCCCTTTTCATTACATTCTTGTGGCGTGATTCCTGTGACCATTACGGCTTCCGGGGCGGGTAAATAATCATTGGTTTGCTTGCAATACAACATAATAGGCTTACCAATGATATTGAAATCTGCATCGGTACGAATACCAGCAAATTGAGCAGGACGATCACTTGCCGGATTGATACCAAAACTTTCGTAATCGTAGATAAAAAAACTAAAATTGTTTGCCATAATTAAGCCAAAATTTTATCTAAATAATATAAACAGAAAATTGCTGAAAGGCTGACAAGAACACCAAACCAGTTGATTTTGCTGATTTTTTCTTTGAAGAAAAATGCGCCGGTGATGGTGCCTAAACAAATAACACCAATATTCATTCCCGCAAAAACTAAAGTTGGGTTTTGTCCGAAGCTTTGGTGCGCTTTAATGTAAAACAGGATGTTGAAGAAATTCAATACACCTAAAATAATTCCACCAATAAAGCTTGGCACTGTCCACTGAGTGCGTTTTAGGAATAAATACAGGAACATGACACAAGCGGCTAATGAGAAAGCAATGAATAATGTAGTTGGGAATGCTCCCCCGCTTTTGGCTACTTGTTTGAATAAAATATCAATGGTGCCATAACCAAACCAAACACCGATTAAGCCTAAAATACCTTTAAAAGTGACCGCACTTTGTTCATTTGGTTTGTTCAAGATACAGAATAAACCAATGAATGCCAAAATAATGCCAACGATTTTGGGCTGACTTAATGTTTCATGGAAGATAATAAAAGAGGCAACAATCGGTAGAAATAACGATAAGCGTTGTGCTGCATCTGAACGCACGATACCCGCAAATTCAACTGCTTTAGACATAATGATAAATACGGTTGGTAATAAAATACCTAACGCTAGGAAAATAGGTGTGCTATCACTTTGTGCTAAATATTCGGTAAATTCCACAATGAAAAAAGCGGCCAATTGCTTTGACCGCTTTAAAAAACTACTCTGTTGCGCCAAAGCCACGCAAACCAACCACATGAACTTGTTCTTGGTTGCCAGCGATTTTACGCACCAATTTATAGGTTGTCCCTTTTTCAGGGCTAATGTTTTCCGGTGCTGCGATAAGTAATTGCATATCCAAACGTTCGCAAAGTTCGAACAAGGTGGAAATGGATTTACCATCCAAACGCGCAGCCTCATCTAAGAATAGTAGGCGACACGGTACGATGTCTTTACCACGAATACGGCGGCTTTCCTCTTCCCAGCTTTGTACAACCATTAATAGGATGGACATACCCGTACCGATCGCTTCACCTGTTGATAATGCGCCACTTTCAGCACGTAACCAACCATCTGCACCACGGAATACTTCAACTTCTAACTCGAGGTAATTACGGTAATCTAATAATTCTTCACCGATAGTTTGTGCCGTGCGTTGACCCATATCAATATGCGGGTTAATGCGTTGATAAAGTTTCGCAATGGCTTCAGAGAAGGTAATACGGTTATCACTGAATAAATCTTGATATTCTTCTTGTTTACCAGACAGCGCATCAAGCAACATCGCATGTGTATCGCGAATATTGACCACTAAACGTACTGATTTTACCTGACCGAAGGCAATATTTTGTAGACCTTGGTTCAACATGCGAATACGGTTTTGTTCACGTTGAATGGTTTTACGCATAATATTCGCCACACTTTCAGAACTGATCGCCAATTTTTTCTCACGACCAGTCAATTCTTCTGTTAAGCGATTAAGCTCAATTTCCATTTGCTCAATTGCATCAATCGGATCATCCGTTTTTATAATATCCTGACGAATACGTTCACGAAGATGTTGATATACAGCGATGAAGAAGCGAACTTTATTTTCTGGTTTACGGCTGTCTTCAGAAATACGCAATGCATCGCGGAGATATTCATTATCTGCCACCGCAGTACGTAACGCACCTAAGGCTTTATCCGACATTGAACGTAATTCATCAGCAGATAAATAAGCTAACTCACGACGATTGAGTCGTTTTTCCACATCGGAGTTACGAGATAAACGGAGAACCACGCACCAGCTGACTTTCGCAGCTACAACCAATTCACGTTGAGTTTTATAATCACGTTCTGCTTTACGAATACGTTTATTTAAGTTATCCGCTTCGCTTTCAATAAGCGTTAATTGTTTTTCAACATAAGAACGACGTTGACGACTGGTTGAAAGTTGTTGATACAACTCATCACGGCGATTTCTTGCACGTTCCTCTGCCCCTTCATCAGCACGCACGCCCAATTCACTAATCTCAGCAATTAATTCTTTCAACAACTGATTTTTACTGTCATAAGAACTTTGCAATTGGATAAATACTTGATTGTATTGTGCAAATTGGCTTTGTTTTTGACGTAATTGTTCACGTTGAGCATCACGTTGTGACTGCAATTGTTCCAAACGTTGACGAAGTTGCTCATTA
>JAGZXE010000049.1:0-8731 GCA_018378615.1 Parahaemophilus parainfluenzae | reverse complement strand
ACGATTTTTTCTAACAACACGTCTTTTTGATTATTTGCGATTAATGCTTGAGCGGCTTTTACATCTTCTACTGCATTGAATACGACAGCGCCTGTTGTTTTAGCTGCGTCTAATGCTGCCGCTAAATTAGTTTCTGCGCTAGTTGGAATAAGAATAACTGCTTTAGTCATTTTGATATACCTTTTAATGAATGAAAAAACCTGCTGATTTCTCAGCAGGTTTGAAGGAAGTTGATTAGCCCGCTAAACGTGCTGTGTCTTGTGCAATTACTAATTCTTCATTGGTTGGAAGAACGATCGCTTTAAATGCAGAGTCATCAGCAGTGATCACGCCTGATTTACCAAAGCGAGCAGCAAGGTTGCGTTCTTTGTCTAATTTGATGCCGAATAATTTTAAGTGGCCTAACGCTAATTCACGAACGTGAGCAGAGTTTTCACCGATACCACCCGTAAATGCGATGGCATCTAAGTGATCATCACCTAAAATGGCCATGTATGCACCGATGTATTTTGCTAAACGGTAGCTGTAAACATCTAATGCACGTTTTGCTTCTGGTTTAGATGCATCGTCGTAGTTATCTTCTGCATAACGGCAGTCACTTGTTACTTCAGTTAAACCTAAAAGACCTGATTTTTTCACTAAAGTCTCTTCGATTTGATCCATTGACATGCCTAAGTTTTTGTATAGGTAGAAAACGATCGCAGGGTCGATATCACCACAACGTGTACCCATTACTAAACCTTCTAACGGGGTTAAACCCATAGAGGTATCGATACATTTACCATGACGAACCACAGAAACAGAACCACCGTTACCTAGGTGACAGATAATTGCGTTTACTTGGTCTGCTGGTTTGCCTACGTATTCAGCGACTTCGCGAGAAACGAAGTAGTGGCTGGTACCGTGTGCACCGTAGCGACGTACGCCGTGTTCTTTGTAAAGTGAGTATGGAAGTGCATATAAGTATGCTTCTTCAGGCATGGTTTGGTGGAATGCTGTATCAAATACGACAACGTTCTTATCTTTTAAGTGTGGGAATGTTTTGAATGCTTCACGGATACCGATTAAGTGAGCTGGGTTGTGAAGTGGAGCAAATTGTGCTGCATCTTCAATACCTTTAACTACTTCATCTGTTACAACAACAGATTGAGTGTATTTCTCACCACCGTGAACGATACGGTGACCAATCGAGGTGATAGAGTTTTTAAGCTCATCAGTCATAATATTTGACGCGATGAAGTTAAGCGCTTCTGTGTGCGCTGCACCAGCACCTAAATCTGCGCTACCTTTTTCACCGTTAAGTTTCCATTTGATACGAGCTTCAGGAAGATAAAATGCTTCTGCTAAGCCTGATAATTTTTCTTCACCTGTTGCAGGATCAAGGATTGCAAATTTTAATGAAGAACTACCACAGTTAAGGATGAGAACAAGTTTTGACATAGGAACCCTATTTTTGATTGAGGTTAATAAAAATCCATTCAAAAGAACAGACTACAAATCTTGCATAGAATACACCTTTTGGCGTATAAAATAAATTAACTGGAGGGGAAAAATACGATCTTTTATTAGAAAAGTTGAAAATTTCAACAGTTTCTAGTTAAGGATGACAATTAAACCTAAACTAGAGTATTATAAGTGCGGTTATTTTCTAGGATGTTTTTATGTCATCATTTTTTTCAACCTTAAAACGTGGGCAAATTTATTTGCAAACCTGGCCATTAGAAGCGAAACTCGGCATTATTTTTCCCGAAAATCGCATTATTAAAGCGACAAAATTTGCACAGAAGTTTATGCCTTTTATGGCGGTATTTGCGGTGGTTTGGCAGCAGTTTTATGCCAAGACGGATCTTACTGCATTAGCGATTGCTATTTTGACCGCACTTTGTGCATTAGTGATGCCATTTCAAGGTTTATATTGGTTGGGAAAACGTGCAGAATCACCGTTAGAGCCGCAAAGTTCTCAGTGGTTTTATGAGATTAGTGAACGTTTAAGAAAACAACATGAAAGTTTGCCAACCGTGCAAGATAGACCGACATATCAGCACTTGGCAGAAGTATTGCAAAAGGCACAGCAAAAATTAGACAAGGCATTTTGGCAGGAAATCTAGTCAATAGCTTTAAATTTAATTAACGCAAACGTTTTCCTTTTGTTGTTTTTTATGTAAAATACTGCGGTCGCAATGGCGACCCTTTTTAATTGAGAGACTATTTAATGATTGATTACATTATCATTGGCATCATCGCATTTTCGATTATCGTGAGTTTATTACGTGGGTTTGTGCGAGAGGTGATGTCCCTTGCAAGCTGGGTCGTTGCATTTATTGTCGCTAGCCAATTTTATCCTTATCTCGCCACTTATCTTACTCAAATCGAATCTGACTACGTGCGTAACGGTACGGCAATCGGTATTTTATTTGTTTTAACCTTAATCGTAGGTGGCATTGTTAATTATGTGATTAGCCAATTAGTGGATAAAACAGGACTTACCGGAACAGATCGTGTTCTCGGCGCGGCATTTGGTTTAATTCGTGGTGCATTAATCGTTGCCGCGATCTTATTCTTCTTGGATACCTTCACAAACTTTGAACAAACCGAGTGGTGGAAAGAATCAAAATTAATTCCTCATTTCGGCTTCATTATTGAATGGTTCTTCCAACAACTACAAGCAAGTTCTAGTTTTTTAAACTCAACTTTTAAACAATAAGGTAGTCAATCAGTATGTGTGGAATTGTCGGTATCGTTAGCCAAAATCCGGTTAATGAATCCATTTATGCAGCATTAACGTTATTACAGCATCGAGGTCAAGATGCGGCGGGGATTGTCACAATCGATGATGAAAACCGCTTTCGTTTGCGTAAGGCTAATGGTCTTGTAAGCGATGTATTCAGACAAGAACATATGTTACGTTTACAAGGTCATGCAGGCCTCGGACATGTACGTTATCCAACCGCCGGCAGTTCAAGTGTATCTGAAGCGCAGCCTTTCTATGTTAACTCACCTTATGGTTTAAGCCTTGTTCACAATGGTAACTTAACCAATTCAGACGAATTAAAAGATAAATTATTTAAAGAAGCACGTCGTCACATAAATACTAATTCGGATTCAGAACTTCTTCTCAATATTCTTGCAAATCATTTAGATAGAGTGAATAAATACCATCTCGATCCGCAAGATATTTTTAATGCAATTCGTGCGACACACAAAGATATTCGTGGAGCTTATGCATGCTTAGCGATGATTATTGGACATGGTATGGTGGCATTTCGCGATCCGTTTGGTATTCGTCCACTCGTGTTAGGTAAACGAGAAGAAAACGGTTCAGTTGAATATATGTTTGCTTCTGAAAGTGTGGCATTAGACGTCGCGGGTTTTGAATTAGTGCGTGATGTTGCACCAGGTGAAGCGATTTATGTAACCTTTGATGGCCAGCTTTATGCTGAGCAGTGTGCAGAAAGTGCGGTCTTAAATCCGTGTATTTTTGAATACGTGTACTTTGCTCGTCCTGATTCAACAATAGATGGTGTGTCTGTCTATGCCGCACGAGTTCACATGGGCGAACATTTAGGTAAAAAAATTGCAAAAGAATGGGTTGAGGAAGCTGATAACATTGATGTTGTTATTCCAGTACCGGAAACTTCAACAGATATTGCTTTACAGATTGCAAAAATTTTAGGTAAACCTTATCGTCAAGGTTTTGTGAAAAACCGCTATGTTGGCCGTACATTTATTATGCCTGGTCAAGCACAACGTATCAGTTCAGTTCGTCGCAAGCTCAATACGATTAAAGCAGAATTTAAAGACAAAAATGTGTTATTAGTCGATGATTCCATTGTTCGTGGTACAACATCTGAACAAATCGTGAGTATGGCTAGAGCAGCAGGTGCGAAGAAAATTTACTTTGCATCCGCGGCACCAGAAATTCGTTATCCGAATGTGTACGGTATTGATATGCCAACAAAACAAGAACTCATTGCCTATGGCCGTAATGTTGACGAAATTGCGAAATTGATTGGCGTAGATAAATTAGTTTTCCAAGATCTTGAAGCGCTGACAGAATCAGTACGCCAAGAAAACCCAGCTATTCAAGGATTTGATTGTTCAGTCTTTACTGGCAAATATATTACGGGCGATATCACACCAGAATACCTTGATAGTATCGCTTCTCAACGGAGTGATTCGGCAAAGAAAAAACGTGAAAAAGATGCAAGCAACCTTGAAATCCATAATGAAGGTTAAGTGCATTTAAGATCGTAAAAAAGCACTAAATTCAATGAAGCATTTAGTGCTTTTTCTTTTTGGTTAAATATAAAGAAAAATGACCGCACTTGATGTATTCAAAGTGCGGTCATTTTTTTATGCGTTTTAGTCTTTATAAAGATCGTTATAAAGCGCACTTTCAAATTGAACAAGTGGTGCTCGTTTTGTCTTACTTTCTAAATCACCGGTTGAATAGCCATTGATAAATTGAACGAAAGCTACTTTTTCACCACGTGCATTAGTCATAAAACCGGCAAGGTTATAGACACCTTTTAATGAGCCAGTTTTAGCGATGACGTTTTTTACCAGTGGTGGATTAATCAAGCTACCACGCCCACTGATTGTGCCATCCACACCTGCAATTGGAAAGGTTTCCATTAAGTGCAATTTATCTTCATTTTTGGCAATGTATTCTAGGACAGAAAGCATGGTTTTAGGTGCAACTAAATTATGACGAGAAAGACCCGAACCATCAGCTAAGATGCTGTTACCAAATTTAATACCTTGTTTTTGCAATACGGATTTCACTGCTAATGTGCCTAATTGGAATGAAGCAGGGCGTTTATAGTAGTTGTAGGCTACGGCTCTAAATAAGGCATCGGCGATTTGGTTATCCGATTTTTTCATCATTTTTTTCAATAGCTCAGGCAACGGTTTAGATAAATGCTGGGCGAGTTTTTGTCCTTGCTGTGGTTTTTGAGGTTGTTTTACCTGACCTGTAAATTCAATACCAAGACGTTTTAATTGACGTTGAATAATGGCAGCAGCGTAGGCATCTGGATCTTGCACGGCGAAGCTAAGCCCAAATGGTTTAGTTTGGCGTGCAATACAGCCTTTTACTTGATAGCGATTATTGTCGTGAACAACAACGTCTAACTGGCAATAACCAGCTTCTTGTTGATCCACAATATAAACTTGCCCAAAAACTTGAATAGGGAATTGAGCAGGAACGTTAATTTTGACTGTTTCACCTACAGGTTGATTTGCATCTAGCTCGGCATAGAAACAGTTATTATCGATATTTGCTGCAGCTGGAGGGGAGTTAAAGCACATTGTAAGATCATTCCAAATCCAACCTAACCCACGATCATGGCTAGCAAATACAGAAGTATCTAAAATAAGATCTCCATTGATTTTCTGAATGCCTTGGTTTTTTAAATTGGCTAATAGGCTATAAAGTTGTCCACTGGTCAGATCAGGGTCGCCAGTAAATTGCACAACAAGATCGCCTTCTAAAACATTATTTTGAATTTTCCCGTTACTTAAAAGTGATGTTTCAAATTGAAAGGCATCACCTAATACTAATTTAGCGGCGACAGCTGTGAAAACTTTTTGTGTACTGGCAGGCAACATAAATGTTGAACCATTGTAGTCTGCGATAATTTGATCTTTATTAAGGTTTTTGGCAATGATACTGGCAGAAGCACCCTCAGGTAGGTATTGGGTAATAGAGGCCACATTAACTTCAGCCATAGAGGAAAAAGAAAAGCCGAGTGTGATAAATGCCGCTTTAAGTGCGGTCGAAATAGAAGATTTTTTAGTCATTTTTAGTTCTGTTATGGTTGCTATTTTTCTCAAGACGAATAATAATAAGCTCCGAACTCAATAGAGTAAATCATTTTTTATTTTTCATTGACTGCGGCAAGGTTGCAAGACGTTGTCGTGGTTTTGTTTTTACCAAATTTTAAGGAAAAAGAATGAAACAAATTCCAATGACCGTGCGCGGTGCGGAGCTATTACGCCAAGAATTAGATTTCTTAAAGAATGAGCGTCGCCCTGAAATTATCAAGGCGATTGCTGAAGCACGAGAGCATGGTGACTTAAAAGAAAATGCAGAATATCACGCTGCGCGTGAACAACAAGGTTTTTGCGAAGGACGCATTCAAGAAATTGAAAGCAAACTTGCAAATTGTCAGGTTATCGATGTCACTAAATTACCAAATAACGGAAAAGTTATTTTTGGTGCGACAGTTGTATTAGTGAATACTGATATTGATGAAGAAGTCACTTACCAAATTGTGGGCGATGATGAGGCAGATATTAAATCAGGTTTGATTTCTGTGAATTCACCGATTGCTCGTGGATTGGTAGGGAAAGAGTTGGATGATACCGTGAATATTACCACACCAGGTGGAACGGTTGAGTTCGAGATTATTGAAGTAAATTATATCTAAAAAAACATCCCCTCAAATTGAGGGGATAACAATTATTTACGAGGCAGCTGAATTTTACCTTCCTCGCTTGGTCGATAAAGCACCAAAATATGTCCGATGGTTTGAACATTAGATGATTTGGTTTCACGAACAATCGCATCAATAATTAATTGTTTGGTTTCGCGATCTGCGCCAGCAATTTTTACTTTGATCAATTCGTGATGATTTAACGCATTATCGATTTCGGCTAATACACCTTCGGTTAAGCCGTTACCGCCAAGCATGACGACAGGGCTAAGGTGATGAGCGAGTCCTTTTAAAAATTGTTTTTGTTTTGTTGATAATATTGTCATAAGGAATCCTTTAAATAGATGAATATGAGTCAAAAAAAGACCGAAAAGAGCGGTCAGAAAAAACGTGGTTTTTCAGCACTTTTTGGTAAGTCTAGCCTTGAATTTGGCAGATTGTACCCAAATATAGATGAAACTACTACAAAAAATAGTACAAAAGAAAGAGATTATGGGAAAGAAAAAACGTTCGGCGAGTTCTTCTCGTTGGCTAAACGAACATTTTAAAGATCCGTTTGTTCAGAAAGCACATAAACAAAAATTACGCTCACGTGCTTACTTTAAGTTAGATGAAATTCAACAAACGGATAAATTGTTTAAACCGGGAATGACGGTGGTGGATCTCGGTGCCGCACCAGGTGGTTGGTCACAGTATGTTGTGAGTCAAATTGGTGGAAAAGGCAGAGTGATTGCTTGTGATATTTTGGATATGAACCCAATTGTCGGCGTGGATTTCTTGCAAGGCGATTTTCGTGACGAAAATGTGCTGAATGCATTATTAGAACGAGTTGGTGAAGCAAAAGTTGATGTAGTGATGTCAGATATGGCGCCAAATTTTAGCGGCATGCCATCTGTTGATATTCCTCGTGCAATGTATTTAGTTGAACTGGCTTTAGATATGTGTAAGCAAGTTTTGGCGAAAAAAGGCAGTTTTGTGGTCAAAGTATTCCAAGGAGAAGGTTTTGACGAGTATCTGCGCGAAATTCGTTCACTCTTCAGTGTCGTAAAAGTGCGTAAGCCTGAAGCCTCTCGTGGGCGTTCTCGCGAAGTTTATATTGTAGCAAGCGGTTATAAAGGCGAATAGATAATTGCTTTGATAGCTTTTCATTGTGTCGGGGATGAGATAGTATCTCGTTTAATTTTAATTAACTTAAGAAAGGCAGGTTAAACCTTGAACGATATGGTCAAAAATCTAGTTCTATGGGTTGTGGTAGCAATTGTCATGATGACAGCTTACCAAAGTTTTAATTCCAATGGCGTGAGTGACTCAACAGATTACACAACCTTTGTGTATGATGTGAGTAATAGTCAAGTGAAAGAAGCGCGTTTTGATGCGAATGAAATCACTGTGACCAAAAATGATGGTTCTAAATATATGACCGTCATGCCACCGTTGGAAGATAAAAAGCTCTTAGATGACTTACTAAATAAAAAAGTTAAAATCGAAGGTACGCCTTTTGAAAAACGCAGTTTATTATCACAAATTTTAATTTCGTGGTTCCCAATGTTATTCCTTGTAGGGGTATGGATTTTCTTCATGCGTCAAATGCAAGGTGGCGGTGGCAAGGCCATGAGTTTTGGTAAAAGCCGCGCTAAAATGCTGAACCAAGATCAAATCAAAGTGACTTTTGCGGATGTTGCAGGTTGTGATGAAGCAAAAGAAGAAGTCGGTGAAGTAGTTGATTTCTTGCGTGAACCGAAAAAATTCCAAAACCTTGGCGGTAAAATTCCAAAAGGGATTTTAATGGTAGGGCCTCCAGGTACAGGTAAAACCTTATTAGCAAAAGCTATTGCGGGTGAAGCAAAAGTGCCTTTCTTTACCATTTCAGGTTCTGACTTTGTAGAGATGTTTGTGGGTGTTGGTGCTTCTCGTGTACGTGATATGTTCGAGCAAGCGAAGAAAAATGCACCATGCTTAATCTTTATTGATGAAATTGATGCAGTAGGTCGCCAACGTGGTGCAGGTTTAGGCGGTGGACACGATGAGCGTGAACAAACCCTTAACCAAATGTTAGTTGAAATGGATGGTTTTGGTGGTAACGAAGGCGTAATCGTTATTGCAGCAACGAACCGTCCAGATGTACTTGACCCAGCATTAACGCGTCCAGGCCGTTTTGACCGTCAAGTTGTCGTGGGTTTACCGGATGTGAAAGGTCGTGAGCAAATTTTAAAAGTTCACATGCGTAAAGTACCTGTCGCTGATGATGTAGATGCAATGACACTGGCTCGTGGTACACCTGGTTATTCAGGTGC
>JAGZXE010000048.1:0-8897 GCA_018378615.1 Parahaemophilus parainfluenzae | reverse complement strand
GTTGGCTGACAACTTCATTAATCGCCCGTACCTGATCAACACCAATGTCTTTACCTTCTTGAGAAGCTAAAACATGAAAATCGGGGTGACTTTGCGCAACCATTAAGTGGCAAGCATGGCAATGACCACAAGGTGCATTATCTGGCGTTTGGCACATAATGCGTTTTGTTAAAGCCTCAAACAAACCTTCTGCACCGAGACCTTGATCAGCTTTAATCAATAATGCATGATGCCCCAAACCTTCGCTAAAAGTTTGGCTAATTTTGTGATAAGTAGGCACTAACCAAGGATAAAGTTCGCTCATCTTGCTTGTGAAACCCACCAATTTTTGACCGCACTTTGTATGTCTGTTTGTACTTGTTCCAAAGGCTGACCTGCATTAACAATGGCTGTTTTCGGGTTGTTCTGTACTAATTCCAAATAACGTTGGCGAGTACGATGGAAAAAATCCAGTCCTTGTTGTTCAATGCGGTCTAATTCGCCACGTCCTCTAGCACGTGCAAGCCCCACAGCGGGATCAATATCTAAATAAAGTATAAAATCAGGCTCAAAATCACCCAATACCATATTTTTTAAATTCGCCATAAGCGTTTGGTCAAACTGACGCCCGCCACCTTGATAGGCCTGTGAAGACATATCATGACGATCACCCAGCACAATTTTGCCTGCAGCCAATGCTGGCTTAATCACATTTTCTACCAATTGAATTCGTGCAGCATAAAGCATCAACAATTCCGCTTTATCCGTAACAGGTTCTTCTGTTTCATGCTTGATTAAATGGCGCAATTTCTCCGCTAACGGGGTGCCACCTGGCTCACGAGTAAACACCATATCATTTACACCAAGGGATTTTAATGTATCCACCACCGTTTGCATAGCGGTACTTTTACCTGCACCTTCCAGCCCTTCAATCACGATAAATTTGCCTTGCATTAGTTGGCTCCTTTTTGTTGGTTACGATACCAACGTAAATATTCTTGCACTGCTTTATTATGCTCGTTCAGATTACGAGTAAATTTATGGCCACCACTTCCATCGGCAACAAAATAATAAAAATCTGTTTTTGCTGGATGCGCCACCGCCTGTAAAGCACTTTCACTCACCATCGCAATTGGTGTCGGCGGTAGCCCCTCAATCATATAGGTATTGTACGGGGTTATCGTTTCCAAATCTTTCTTACGAATATTACCGGTGTAACTCTCACCCATTCCATAAATCACGGTTGGGTCAGTTTGTAGTTTCATATTGGCTTTTAAACGATTAATAAATACGGAAGCCACTTGTGGGCGCTCCGACGCAATACCCGTTTCTTTCTCCACAATAGAAGCCAAAATCAGCATCTGATATGGATCCGCTAATGGGAGATTCTCATCACGTTCATTCCACGCTTTATCTAAGGCTTTTTGTAGACGAGTAGTTGAACGTTTTAATAATTCAAGATCCGTGGAGTTAGGCGTGTAATTATAGGTATCTGGATACAACCACCCCTCCATGTTATTCCATTCGTAAACGGCTTTTGAAACGGCTGGAATATCTAATAACGCCATAATTTCTTTATCACTTTTACCTTGCAAAGTTTGTTTTAAGTGTGGTGCATTTTCAAGGTTTTTACGCCATTCCTTGAATGTTTTACCTTCAATAAACTTCACACTAAATTGTACTTCCTTACCGGAATTAATCATATCCAATAAATCTTGCAACGTTTTTACGCCCGTTAAAGAATAAGTTCCCGCTTTCACTTTGTTGAGCTGAGGTTGTAATTTCAATAACCAAGGTAATAAATCGGCATGCTCAAGAATTTTTTCCTGTTCTAATAACACAGCAAGTTTACTGCCCGTAGTTCCTCGCTCAATTGTCAGCAATTGATCTTGAGTAGCATTCACCGGCGTATGAACAAACTCCGTTAGTTTTTGATAACCCCAAAAACCAACACCGCTAAGAACAACCAGAAGAATCAGTAAAAAGACAAAAAATTTTTTCATGCGTCACTCATTTTATAAAAACGACAAAGGGGCAAAATGCCCCCTTATTCTAACGTTTTCTGTTATTTATCGAAATATTGAATATCAGCATTTTTACGTAATGCTTTCACCCAGTCTTTGGTTGCTTCTTGTAATTGGCTATTCACGATTTGTTCGTAAGCTTTTTGACGATAGGCATCTTCTGTTTTATCGCCATCGCGACTACCAGTTACTTCGAGAATATGCCAACCAAATTCAGATTTAAATGGGGCAGAAATAGTACCTTGTGGTGTGGTTTCAACCATTTTTGCAAACGGTCCCACATAAGCTTCAGGGAAAGCATAGCCTAAGCTACCGCCATTTGCGCCTGATAAATAATCTTTAGAATATTTTAATGCCGCATCAGCAAATGTCATTTTGCCAGAAATAATCTCGCTACGAATGCGCTCTAATTCTGCTTTAGCTTGTGCATCGTTCAATAATGGGTTTAATTTTAATAAAATATGACGAACTTCATACTCTTTGCCCATCACTTTTTGCGCCGTGCCTTTTGCTTTTGCTTCATCGAGCATTTGTTTACCCAATGCATCCACTTGCTCGCGAGTCACATCTACGCTGTTTTGAATAGCATGGTTACGCACACCCGCCATTAACATTTGGCGAGAAATTTGTTGTTTAAATGCATTTAAGGAAATGCCTTGATAATCGAGCGCATCTAAGAATTGACCATAAGTTAAACCATTTTTCGCCGCAATATCTTCTACGATACGGTTTACTTCAGCTTGGTTTACTTTTACACCTGATTCTTTGATAGCTTTCTCTGTCAGCATATCATCAATAACCTTATCTAATGCTGCACGTTGGCTACCTTTCTTGCCCATTACGGCATTCACTTGGCTTTGTAAAATTGGTGTACCATTTACGGTCGCCACAACGCGTTCTTCTGCTTGTACTTGAGAAAAAGTAAACAGACCGATCATGGCAAATAAAAGAGATTTTAACATTGATTTTTTCATTTTAGTTGTCTTAAAAAATAATAGGATAATGCTCGTTAGATTATCAATTTTATCAAAGGTTCACAATAGGCTGATCGTTATTTAGGCAACAAGGCTACTTCATAACAACCATCGTATTTTAATGTACGCACCTGAACTTGTTCATCACGAGAAGTCGGCACATTTTTGCCTACATAGTCTGCCCGAATCGGTAATTCACGATGTCCGCGATCCACTAAAATCACCAATTCAATTTTAGCAGCTCGACCAAAATCTGTTAACGCATCCATCGCGGCACGAATAGTTCTACCGGTAAAGAGCACGTCATCGATCAAAATGACTTCTTTACCCTGAATATTCATATAACTTGAGGCACCGCTATACACAGGGGTTGGATTTTCAGGTTCAACATACTCTAAGTCATCGCGGTAAAATGTGATATCCAATTCCATCATTGGAAGACTCACACCATTCAACTCTTCAATGCGACGTTGAATCAATTCGGCAATTTCAGCACCACGGCGTTTCACCCCAACTAAAATCACATTATCGAAATCTTGGTGCTTTTCAATAATTTCGTGGGAAATACGTGAAATGGTACGTAAAAATCTGTCTGCATCAATAATGATTTTTTCCATTTTATCTCTCGCTTTATTTATCTCACCTAAAGTGCGGTTAAAAAACACTGATTTCTTTGACCGCACTTTGACTGGAATATTAACCGAATTCTAGCTCTACCGCATTTTCGCCGAGCAAATTCACCAATTCTGTTAGAATCTCATCCGTTGGCGTAATCGACCATTGAATCCCTAAACGCAATAACGCACGACCTTTTGCACTTTGATAATATACGTTAATAGGTAAAGTGCCGCCACTAACAGGCTCTAACATCTCTTTCAGTTTCTTAATAAAACTTGGGCTAATCTGCTCCTCAGACAAACTGATAGCCAAAGATTTCGCATAACGGGAACGTGCCTCATCCAAAGTCATCAAATCCCGTACCGACATTTTTAATCCGCCTGAAAAATCATCAAAACTCACTTGGCCAGATACCACCACAACCGTATCTTTTTGCAATTTTTCACCGAATTGGTCTAAGCTTTCCCCAAATAAGGTCAGGTCCAAACGCCCAGAGCGATCATCTATGGTTGCAATACCGATGCGATTGCCTTTTTTCGTTGTGGCGAAACGTGTTGCGACTAACAAACCGGCTGCCGTGCTAATTTGCCCACGGCGATTTGGCGCAAGATCTTTTAATCGCGTAGAGCTGTAATGAGATAGCTCTTTCAAATAACGACTCACCGGATGGCTACTTAAATACAAGCCTAGGGTTTCACGCTCACCATCTAAAATTTGTTTTTCTGTGTAAGGTGGCGTGTGGGCATAAGCATTTTCCACTTCTTCATGTGTTTCTGTTAGCACACCGAACATATCGGCTTGTCCCATGGCCTCATCTTTTGCATGCTGATCTGAAGCTTTGAGTGCATCTTCGAGATTCTTAGATAACGCCGCACGGTGTGGTCCTAGCTTATCAAATGCGCCCGACATAATCAGACTTTCAAAGGTACGACGGTTAATTTTCTTCAAATCAACGCGAGCACATAAATCAAATAAGTCTCTAAAAATTCCACCTTCATTACGAGCGGTAATCAATGCTTCAATCGGGCCTTCACCCACACCTTTAATGGCGCCAATACCGTAAACAATTTCACCATTTTCATTCACGCTGAAATGATGTTTCCCTACATTGATATCTGGTGGAGTAACTTTTAAGCCCATACGCAAACATTCATCGTATAAGCCGACAATTTTATCGGTATTATCCATTTCCGAGGTCATTACTGCTGCCATAAACTCAGCAGGGAAATGGGTTTTCAGCCAAAGGGTTTGGTAAGATACTAATGCATAAGCGGCAGAGTGCGATTTATTGAAACCATAGCCCGCAAATTTTTCCACTAAGTCGAAAATCTTCATGGAAAGTTCGCCATCAACGCCATTTTTTTCCGCGCCTTCTTTAAATACTGAGCGCTGTTTCACCATTTCTTCCGGCTTTTTCTTACCCATCGCACGGCGTAATAAGTCCGCACCACCAAGAGTATAACCCGCTAACACCTGAGCAATCTGCATAACTTGCTCTTGATACAAAATAATACCGTAAGTTGGTTCTAAAATCGGTTTAAGGCTTTCATGTTGATAGTTTGCGTCAGGATAAGACACTTCTTCACGACCGTGTTTACGGTCAATAAAGTTATCCACCATGCCCGATTGTAATGGACCTGGTCGGAATAATGCCACCAACGCGATAATATCTTCAAAACAGTCTGGTTGAAGGCGTTTAATCAAATCTTTCATCCCGCGAGATTCCAACTGGAATACGGCGGTCGTTTCAGACCGTTTCAGCAAATCAAAGGACTCGGGATCATCTAATGGAATAGCAGCAATATCGACTGGCGGTTTGCCTTCACGAGCAAGGCGAGCGTTAATCATATCCAACGCCCATTTGATAATGGTGAGTGTACGCAAACCTAAGAAGTCAAACTTCACTAAACCGGCATATTCCACATCATTTTTATCAAAGTGAGTAACCGGATGAAGTCCCTCGTTGTCGCAATAAAGTGGAGCGAAGTCTGTAATTAAAGAAGGCGAAATTACCACGCCACCTGCGTGTTTACCCGCATTTCGCGTGACACCTTCCAGCTTACGTGCCATATCAATTAGCGCTTTAACTTCTTCATCTGAATCATATGCCACTTGTAACTGTGGTTCAGCCTCAAAAGCCTTGGCTAAAGTCATGCCGGGATCAGGGGGAATCATTTTCGAAATACGATCCACGAAGCCATAAGGATGGCCTAATACTCGACCTACATCTCGAATTACCGCTTTGGCCGCCATGGTACCAAAGGTAATAATTTGTGATACCGCACCACGACCATAAGTTTCTGCCACATGATCGATAACACGATCCCGTCCATCCATACAGAAATCCACGTCGAAATCGGGCATAGAAACACGCTCTGGATTGAGGAAACGTTCAAAAAGAAGATCGAATTCAAGGGGATCTAAATCGGTAATTTTTAGTGCATAAGCCACCAATGAACCCGCACCAGAGCCACGTCCTGGCCCTACAGGAATATCATTGTCTTTTGACCATTGGATAAACTCCATAACGATTAAGAAGTAACCCGGGAAACCCATTTGGTTAATCACATCGAGTTCGACTTGAAGGCGCTCATCATATTCTGGTCGTCTTTCTGCCCGCACTTTTTCATCAGGGAATAAAAACGCCAAACGCTCTTCCAAGCCTTCTTTGGCTTTCATCACCAAATAATCTTCCGTGCTCAGCTCGCCAGTTGGAAATTGAGGGAGGAAATATTGCCCCAAACGCAAAGTCACATTACAGCGTTGCGCTATTAATACCGTATTTTCAAGTGCAGAAGGAATGTCCGCAAATAAGTCGCACATCTCTTCTTCTGAGCGGAAATATTGTTGCTCGGTATAACGTTTTGGACGTTTCGGATCGTCAAGGGTATAGCCATCATGAATAGCAACTCGAATTTCGTGTGCCTCAAAATCATCAGGTGCGAGAAAGACAACATCGTTGGTTGCAACAAGCGGTAAATCATGTTCCTCAGCCAATTTTAATGCGGCTTGAATATAACGCTCTTCATCCGCACGACCCGTTCTAGACAGCGAAAGGTAAAAATGGTCAGGAAAAAATTCTTGATAAAAACTGACCGCACTTTCCGCTTCGGAAATATTTTCTTTAAGGAGTTTTTTCGCGATATCGCCTTGTGTGCCACCTGATAAAACAATTACACCCTCACGGTGTTCAATCAACCATTCCTGGTCGATATAAGGCAAGTCCACATAGCCGCGTTGATAGGCTTTTGAAAGTAATAATGTGATGTTTTTATAGCCTTCATTGTTCTTGGCAAGTAAAGTGAGGGTGAATAATTCCTCACCGCATAGCTCGCTTTTAACATGAACATCTGCGCCAATAATCGGTTTAATCCCCGAAGAAAGGGTTTCACCATAAAAACGCACTACACCACAGAAATTGGTAAAATCCGTTAATGCCAACGCAACCATATTGTTTGCAGCACACGCTTTGACCAATGGTTTCACTTTCACTATACCATCGATCATTGAAAAATCGGTGTGTGTACGAAGATGTACAAAACGCGGTTGAGTTGACATGAATAATCCTTATGTTGATAGTTAAAACAGATAACTTAGGCTTTTTTAATATCTATTCTAGCTAAGCCTTCTTTAAAAGCGTATCCATAACGTCTTGGTATTGACGCTTCAAATCTACCATTCTCTACTATGGTTTCATAGCTGCAAACTTTAAATTCAGGCACACGAATAAAGGAATAATCGACATTGACCATAGGCGATATTTTTGAATATAACGTCCATCTTACTTTGCACCCTTCTTCAAAAGAGGTTTTCGCATCAAAACTACTTGCTCCTTCGCAATGCGCAATTTGATAATTAGGGTAAAACTTCCCAGGGAAAGGTTTTGCATTACAGAAATTAAATACCCTATCATGTGAGAATACATCTTGGCGAATATAGCCCCACAAGTCTTCAGCAAGGAAATCCTGATCAGCAAAATGACGAGAGTCATAACCCTTATCCACAAAACATTGAATTCTTGCTTCCATATCTGGCACCGAGCCAGCTTTAGCCCCCCACATCCCCGCTAAAATAAGTGCGGTATGGGAGCCAGAATCACGCATCGTATGGAATGAATGGCCACTTTCAATCCATTCGGCCACAGCTTCTGCTTCTCGGTGAGAAACTACTGAGTCAGCATCACGGAAGATCACATACTCAGCTTCAGGGTCATTAATTGCAAGAAAACGCCACATTGCACCAGGCCATTTATTCACAGGTGAAGTGACATAAACCACTTCTGCATCATTATTTTTTAATCGTTGAATCGTTTCAGATGAGACCGAATCATCCACATAAAAACGGCATACCCAACCAGGGAATAACATCGGAGAAACCTGTGTATTTAATACTGCCGGCTCAATATATTTAGAGTTATTACCAAACAAAGAAAACGCAATAATTCGTTTACCATTTTTAGGCGCAGGCGCAGGAACCATTTCCTGTGTTGGAACAGGAATGGCTTTATCTTTTAACTCAAGGGCTAAACTACCATAAAAACCTGAGCGCTCCCAATCATCTACTGCACCATAAGCATGAGCCAATAAATCTAAAGCCGGAATATATTGCGCATCTACTTTTAATGTTTTTAATTCTGCTTCAATCGCTTCTTGCCATTTTAATTGTTGCAAATAAACATAAGCAATTTTATGAGAGTATTCGGGATTATTAGGATCAAGTAAGCAAAGCGTTTCAGCCAGCTTGACTGCTTCATCATATTCTTTATTTTCAAGTGAGGAAACGTAAGATCGCTCTAACGCTTTTTGTGCGTCCATATTATTCATAATCAAAATAAATTGGTCATAATTATTACGCCGGAACTATAAAAGCACCGGCGTAACGAAATTTTATATTCAGGTTTTATTATTTTCTTGCCAATGGTGGCACGAAAGTTAAACCTAAATCCCAAGGTTGTTCAATCCAAGTATTTTGTGGAATATCAATCACGTAATCATCCACTAACTCAGCACCTGCTGGTTTTGCGAATACTGTGACAAATTTTGCTTTCGGATACATTTCACGAATTGCACGAGCAGTGTTGCCAGTATCCACTAAATCGTCTACCACGATCATTCCTTCACCATCACCACTTGCACGGTGTAATACTTTTAACGCACCTTGTTCATCGTGATCATAACTCGCAATACACACGGTTTCCACGAAGCGAATATTTAATTCGCGAGCAAGTACCGCTGCTGGGAATAAACCACCACGGCTTACTGCGATAATACCTTTCCACTGAGTGGCAGGAAGTAAACGTTCC
>JAGZXE010000047.1:0-8926 GCA_018378615.1 Parahaemophilus parainfluenzae | reverse complement strand
ATAGAATTCGGATTAAAATGATGGTCATCCCAGCAAGAAACGGTAGCCGTGGTTTCTGTCATGCCATAACCGAGTTTGATATTAATCCCAATGCTATGGAAGAAAAGGCCAATGGTTGGTTCTAATTTTGCGCCACCACAAGGCATCATTTTGATACGTCCGCCTAACAATGAACGTAATTTAGAAAGTACTAGTTTATCGGCAAGCGCATAGCGTTTTTGTAAGAAGAATGGGACTTTTTTATTTTGAGACAGAAGCTCAAAACGTTTTTGCCCCACTGCAATCGCCCAATGGAAAATCATCTGACGAATAAAAGGTGCTTTTTGTACTTTATCAAGCACGGCAGAATAAATTTTTTCATAGAAACGCGGTACCGCACACATAAAGGTCGGGCGCACTTCTGTTAATGTTTCACGTACTTGATTGGTATCTTCGAGATAACAAAGGATTGCTCCACGATGTAACACATAGGCAACCCAAGCTCGCTCAAAAATATGGCTAAATGGTAAAAAAGAAAGTGAAACCTCATCTTGATTAACATCTAATGCAATATCATGGGCTTCAAGTTGATGAGCCAAGTTATTGTAATCAAGCATGACGCCTTTCGGTTCACCTGTTGTGCCAGAGGTGTAGATGATCGTGAATAAATCATCCATCGTTTTATTTGCTAAGCGAGTTTCAAATTCAGCCTGAAATTCGGCTGTACCTAATTGAATTAAATCGTCCCAATGGCAAGAAAGGGTAGTTTCTGTCAGTTGAATTTGTTCCTTCATGGCCACAATTTTTTGTAATTGTGGACACTGATGCGCAATTTCTAACGCTTGATTATATTGTTCTTGATCACCAACAAACAGAATTTTAACATCGGCATGATTTAAAATAAATTCAGCTTGTTGTGCAGTATTGGTTGCATAAATTGGAACGGTGATGGCGCGGACTTGAAGTGCCGCAATATCTGCGATTGTCCAACGTGACATATTATTCGCAAAAATCGCAATTTTATCTTGTACTTGAATATTGCAAGCAAGAAAAGCTAATGAAAGCTGATCAAGCTGTTGTTGAAATGCGTTCCATGAAATATCTTTCCATAAGCCATTAATTTTATGGCGAAGTGCGGTTGCATTTTGACGAATTTTTGCCTGTTGACGAATTCGATTGACGAAATGACGTTCTAAATTCATATAAGCCTTATTTGAGCGAACAACTGTACGCTAATATAAACGAAATAAATTTAAAATCTAGTGAAATGTTGTTATTTTGTGAATATAGAATAAATAATAGACATATTATTTTTCTATTTTTATATTGAAATGAGCAATAAAGAATATATAAAGTATTGAGAAAATTTAAATTGATTAGAAATAAAAAAACCGCTCTAAAAAGAGCGGTTAATTTTTTAGCTATTTTGATTAGCCTTTGTAGTTGTATACGTGTGCAACTAAGTCTAATACTTTGTTTGAGTAGCCAGTTTCGTTATCGTACCAAGATACTAATTTAACGAAAGAGTCAGTTAATGCGATACCCGCATCAGCATCAAATACAGAAGTTAAAGCACAACCGTTGAAGTCTGTAGAAACTACTGCATCTTCAGTGTAGCCTAAAACGCCTTTTAATTCGCCGTTGAAAGTTTTACCTTCAGCTGCATCTTTGATTGCTTGTTTGATTTGTTCGTAAGTTGCTGGTTTTTCTAAGTTTACAGTTAAGTCAACTACAGAAACGTTTGGAGTAGGAACACGGAACGCCATACCTGTTAATTTACCGTTTAATGCTGGTAATACTTTACCAACAGCTTTCGCAGCACCGGTAGATGAAGGGATGATGTTTTGTGATGCACCACGACCACCGCGCCAGTCTTTAGCTGATGGACCATCAACAGTTTTTTGAGTCGCTGTTGTTGCGTGAACAGTAGTCATTAAACCATCTTTGATACCGAAAGTTTCGTGAACAACACGTGCTAAAGGTGCTAAACAGTTTGTAGTACAAGAAGCGTTAGACACAATGTCTTGACCTGCGTATGCACCGAAGTTTACACCACGTACGAACATTGGTGTGCTATCTTTAGAAGGACCAGTTAATACGACTTTTTTCGCACCAGCAGTGATGTGTTTGCGTGCTGTTTCATCAGTTAAGAACAAACCTGTTGCTTCAACTGCAACATCAACGCCGATCGCACCCCAGTTAAGGTTTGCAGGATCACGTTCAGAAGTAACACGGATAGTTTTACCGTTTACGACTAAGTTACCGCCTTTAACTTCAACAGTACCGTCAAAACGACCGTGAGTTGAATCGTATTTCAACATGTAAGCCATGTATTCAACGTCGATTAAGTCGTTGATACCTACAACTTCGATGTCATCGCGATGTTGTGCTGCACGGAATACGATACGACCGATACGGCCGAAACCGTTGATACCAATTTTAATAGCCATAAGATTTTCACCTTCTATTTTTTAAGTTAAACAAAATCGTTGCTCTAACGAGTTCCCGCCGATTATAGCATGGGCATTTTGATAAAAAAAAGGGTATATACCACTTTTTTGTGATCTCGATCACTTTTTAACAATTTGGTAAAACAAATGAAAATTTGACCGCACTTTTCATTTTCTTTTTGTATAATAAAAACAAACAACAAGAAGAGGTTTCAATTATGTCTCAAGGTAATTTATATATTCTTTCTGCACCAAGTGGGGCGGGCAAGTCATCATTAATTTCGGCGTTATTAGAAAAAAATCAAGGCACGAAAAAAATGGTGTCTATTTCACACACAACGCGTTCTCCTCGTCCAGGCGAAAGTCATGGTGTGCATTATTATTTTGTTTCAGTAGAAGAATTTGAAACCTTAATTGAAAAAGGCCACTTCTTAGAATATGCAAAAGTGTTTGGTGGTAATTATTACGGCACTTCTTTGCCTGCAATTGAAGAAAACTTAGCAAAAGGTATTGATGTGTTTTTAGATATTGATTGGCAAGGTGCGCAGCAAATTCGTCAAAAGGTACCTTCTGTAAAAAGTATTTTTATTTTGCCACCGTCATTGCCTGAATTAGAACGTCGTTTGATTGGACGCGGACAGGATAGTAAAGAGGTGATTGCTGAACGAATGTCAAAAGCAATCAGTGAAATTTCCCATTATAATGAATATGATTACGTTATTGTGAATGATAATTTTGAACAGGCATTGGCTGATTTGCAAAGTATTTTGCAGGCAGAACGTTTGACTAAAGCTTATCAACAAACAGAAAATGCAGACTTAATTCACCAGCTACTAGCAAAACAACCTTGAATTGAGTACAATATTTCTCTTTATAGACATTATTTTTAACATCGGAGTAAAACATGGCTCGAGTGACTGTGCAAGATGCAGTAGAAAAAATTGGTAACCGTTTTGATTTAATTTTAACCGCCGCTCGTCGTGCGAGACAATTAGAGCTACATCAAAGTGAGCCGTTAGTGCCAGAAGATAACGATAAACCAACTGTCATTGCATTACGTGAAATCGAAAAAGGGTTAATCAACCAAGAAATCATGGATGCAAAAGAGTATTTAGATGCAGCAGCTTCTCAACGTAATGAAGAAGTAGCAGTGGCGTTAATCACAGAATAATCTCATTAAAGTGCGGTCAAAATTAAGCTTATTTTGACCGCCTAGTCTTTCTCTCTACAAAAAGTCAGGTGTCCTTTGGAATTGTTTGCCAATTTAGATCGAATTATTCAGGGGTATTTGCCCGCCGATAAAATTGAATTAATCAAACGTGCATTCGTCATTGCGCGAGATGCTCACGAAGGACAATTTCGCTCAAGTGGCGAACCTTACATTACGCACCCAGTTGCAGTGGCTTCAATCATTGCGGAAATGCATTTAGACCATGAAGCTGTCATGGCTGCATTATTGCATGATGTTATCGAAGATACCCCTTATACCGAATCCCAATTAAAAGATGAGTTTGGCGCTAGCGTAGCCGAAATTGTAGATGGCGTATCTAAACTGGATAAATTGAAATTCCGTACCCGCCAAGAAGCACAGGTTGAAAACTTCCGAAAAATGATTTTAGCGATGACTCGAGATATTCGTGTTGTCTTAATCAAACTGGCTGACCGTACCCATAATATGCGAACACTGGGAGCATTACGTCCAGATAAACGTCGTCGCATTGCAAAAGAAACCCTAGAGATTTACTGTCCATTAGCTCACCGTTTAGGTATCGAGCATATCAAGAATGAATTAGAAGATTTATCTTTTGAAGCAATGCATCCTCGCCGTTATGAAGTGCTTAAAAAATTCGTCGAACAGGCGCGTGGTTCTCGTCAGGAGTTGATCCAACGTATTTCTAATGATATCTCACAACGTCTTGAAAATGCGGGTATTCCAAGTCGTATTTGGGGTCGAGAAAAACATCTCTATAAAATCTACCAAAAAATGCGCATGAAAGATCAGAAATTCCATTCAATTATGGATATTTATGCTTTCCGTGTCATTGTGAATTCAGTTGATGATTGTTATCGCGGATTGGGGCAAATGCATAGTTTGTATAAACCTCGCCCAAGCAAGGTGAAAGATTATATTGCTGTGCCACGTGCAAATGGCTACCAAGCGCTACAAACCTCAATGATTGGTCCTCATGGGGTGCCTGTGGAAGTTCACTTGCAAACTGAAGAGATGGAACAGGTTGCCGAAATGGGAATTACCGCCCATTGGGTGTATAAAGAAGGTGGTAAAAACGATAGCACCACCGCTCAAGTGCGCGCACAACGTTGGTTGCAAAGTCTAGTGGATATTCAACAAAACGTGGGTAACTCCTTTGAGTTTATTGAGAACGTAAAATCTGAGTTTTTCCCGAAAGAAATCTATGTCTTTACGCCGAAAGGTCGTATCGTTGAATTACCAATGGGTGCAACCGCTGTTGATTTTGCTTATGCAGTGCATTCTGATGTTGGAAATCATTGTGTTGCGGCAGTAGTAGAGCATAAACCTTATCCATTATCACAAGCTTTAGAATCTGGTCAAACCGTTGAGATTGTGACCAGTGAAAATACTCATCCAAGCGTTAGCTGGTTAAACTTTGTAGTGACCGCTCGCGCAAGAACTCGTATTCGTCATTTCTTAAAATTATTGCGTGCAGATGATGCCGTTCAAACTGGTAAAAAACAGTTGGAAATGGCTTTGAAACCACATTATCTCTCTGAAGTTTCTGAAGAGAAAATCCAAGCAGTATTGAATGAATTGAATCTCTCAAGCCTTAATGAGCTTTTTGAGGAAATTGGTGTGGGCAATCAAATGTCGAGCGTTATTGCTCACCAATTAATGGATGAAGCTATTGAAATTGATGTGGATGGTGTTTCTGAAAATACGCAAAGCACACTAACATTGAGCCGAGATGGTGAAATGAAAGCATCTTTCGCTCAATGTTGTCATCCAATTCCGGGAGATCCGATCGTGGCATTAAGTACTGCGAAGAAAGGTGTGGTTGTACATCATCAAGCTTGTTCTAATTTAACGTCAGGTAATGCCAAAGATTTCACCGCGGCAAAATGGGAAGAGGCTGAAAGTGCGGTCAATTTTGATGCCGAATTACACATTGAAATGCTTAATGAACAAAATGTATTAGGTAGCCTAATGACAGCCGTCGCGACTTGTGAAAGTAATATTCAAAGTATTTGGACGGAAGAATTAGAGAATAATGTGCTATTAGTCATTATCCAAGTTGGCGCGAGAGATATCTATCATTTAGAAAACATTATGCGAAAAATCAAACAAATTACCAGTGTGATTCGTTTGAAGCGCAATATTAATGAAGCATAATGAGCACGCAACTTCTCGATGCCGTTCCTCTAACCACTTTATCTGGTGTAGGTGCGACAATTTCCGATAAATTAAGCCGTATTGGAATTCATAATCTCCAAGACTTGCTTTTTCATTTACCTATCCGTTATGAAGATCGCACGAGAATTACACCCATTGCTGATCTTCGCCCTGAACAATATGCCACCATTGAAGGAGTAGTCCAAACCTGTGAAGTTGCCTTTGGGCGCCGTCCTATTTTAACCGTAAGTCTCTCTGATGGAACGAGCAAGATTATGCTCCGTTTTTTCAATTTTAATGCGGGGATGAAAAACAGTTTTCAGATTGGTACGCGCGTCAAAGCGTTTGGTGAAATTAAACGCGGGCGTTTTATGGCGGAAATTCATCATCCTGAGTATCAAATTATACGGGATAATGCGCCATTGGTTTTAGAAGAAACGCTCACACCAATTTATTCCACAACAGAAGGTTTAAAACAAAATTCATTACGTAAGCTAACCGATCAAGCATTGGCTTTACTTGATAAAATCCAATTAACGGAAATTTTACCTAATGAATTTAATCCACATCCTTTTAGTCTAAAGGAGGCTATTCGATTTTTGCATCGTCCGCCGCCAGATATCTCATTAGATATTTTGGAGAAAGGACAACATCCCGCACAGCAACGACTTATCTTTGAAGAGCTTCTTGCGCATAATCTTGCGATGCAAAAAGTGCGGTTGGGTACGCAGCAGTTTTTAGCGTTGCCATTGCATTATCAAACAGATTTGAAACAACGTTTTCTAGCTTCTTTACCTTTTCAACCAACGAATGCTCAAAATAGAGTAGTAGCAGATATTGAACAGGATTTAGCAAAAGACTATCCGATGATGCGGCTTGTTCAAGGTGATGTGGGCTCTGGGAAAACTTTAGTTGCAGCATTAGCTGCCTTATTAGCGATTGATAATGATAAACAAGTGGCATTAATGGCGCCAACGGAAATTTTAGCGGAACAGCATGCTAATAATTTCCGCCGTTGGTTAGAGCCTTTTGGTATTGAAGTTGGCTGGTTAGCGGGTAAGGTGAAAGGGAAAGCTCGTCAAGCCGAACTGGAAAAAATTAAATCTGGTGCGGTGCAAATGGTGGTGGGCACACATGCTTTATTCCAAGAAGAAGTAGAATTTGCCGCTTTAGCTTTGGTAATTATTGATGAACAACATCGCTTTGGCGTACATCAACGTTTAATGTTACGAGAAAAAGGCGAAAAAGCAGGATTTTATCCCCATCAACTGATTATGACAGCAACACCAATCCCGAGAACGTTAGCGATGACGGTTTATGCCGATCTCGATACGTCGATTATTGACGAATTGCCACCAGGTAGAACGCCGATTACGACAGTTGTTATTTCTGAAGAGCGTCGCGATGAAATCGTTGCTCGAGTCAAAAATGCCTGTATTAATGAAAAGCGTCAGGCTTATTGGGTTTGTACCTTGATTGATGAATCAGAAGTGCTAGAAGCGCAAGCAGCCGAGGCAATTTGGGAAGATTTAACGAAAGCGTTGCCGATGCTTAAAATTGGTCTTGTACATGGACGAATGAAACCGCAAGAAAAACAAGATATTATGGCATCTTTTAAAAATGCAGAACTCGATTTGCTTGTGGCCACAACCGTAATCGAAGTGGGCGTGGATGTGCCGAATGCTAGTCTCATGATCATTGAAAATGCTGAGCGTTTGGGCCTATCACAACTTCATCAGTTACGTGGTCGAGTAGGGCGTGGTAGTACGGCTTCTTTTTGTGTCTTAATGTATAAACCGCCGTTGGGTAAAGTGTCGCAAAAACGTTTACAGGTATTGCGTGATAGCCAAGATGGCTTTGTTATTTCGGAAAAAGATTTAGAAATTCGCGGACCTGGTGAAGTGTTGGGTACCAAGCAGACGGGTATCGCTGAATTTAAGGTGGCGAATTTAATGCGCGATCGTAAAATGATTCCAACTGTTCAACATTATGCTAAAGCATTAATTGTGAAATATCCGGATGTGGCAGAAAGTTTAATCCGTCGCTGGCTAAATAATCGAGAAATTTATTCGAATGCCTAAAGTGCGGTTATTTTTGAAAGAGTTTTATAAATGAATAAATCAACGGTACTCTTCTTTGATTCTGGAATGGGGGGCTTAAGCGTTTATCGGGAAGCGAAAAAGCTCATGCCCGATAATCATTATTTGTATTGCTTTGACAATGCAGGCTTTCCTTATTCAGAAAAATCAGAAGAAACAATCATTCAACGAACATTGGATATTTGTAAAAAAATTAATCAGGATTATCCACTTGATGCCATTGTGATTGCTTGTAATACCGCGAGTACTGTGGTGTTACCGCCTTTGCGTGAACAATTTTCTATTCCGATTGTAGGCACCGTACCCGCCATCAAGCCAGCAGCAGAAATCTCACAAACGAAACATATTGGTCTATTGGCAACAAAGGGCACGGTTAAACGCCCTTATGTTAATGATCTTATTCATCAGTTTGCCGCCCATTGCATAGTTGAACGATTAGGCTCAACTAAACTGGTTGAAATCGCAGAGCATAAAATCCAAGGGAAATCTGTCGATCTGATAGCATTGAAAAATGAATTAAGTCCTTGGGCCTCAATAGAGAATTTAGATACGATTTGTTTAGGCTGTACCCATTTCCCTTTAATTAAAGATGAAATTCAAATTTGCTTACCTCAAGTGAAGAATTTTATGGATCCAGGATTCGCCATTGCCAAGCGATTGCAGTTCTTACTTAATAAATTAGAAGTGCGGTCACAATCAGAGGTGAAAAATCAGGTCTTTTGTACGCAAGATGTAGAGAATAAACATCAATTAGAACAGGCATTAGCGCTTTGGGGATTTGATGGCATTACCGTTTTAAAATGATTTTTTCTCGTCATGTTGGTGCGTTTGTAAGCAAATAGCAAAAAAATTTACATTTTTTTACAAAAAGATCTTGCAAAGGCATCTGAAATGCCTATAATACGCCCCACACAACGACGCGCTGTTGTGACTCTTAAGAAAAACCAGTGCGTCGTTGTTTTTTGCTCTTTAACAATATATCAGACAATCTGTGTGGGCACTTGTTGATTGACTTGTTTTAAAAATATTTT